>JASFFJ010000211.1:0-10627 GCA_050124355.1 Desulfobacterales bacterium
CGCCGCCGGAGAAAAGGATGTTTGTTCGCGTTGCAGGTTTCGGGTCTCCTCTTGCAGAAAGCTATGCGCCAGCAGCAACGTATCTTCCGATCGTTCATTCAGATTGGGGATTCTTAAGGGTACGACATTCAGGCGATAGTAGAGATCGTCACGAAATGTCCCCTGTTTGACGGCCTCCTCCAGATTTATATTCGTGGCCGCGATGATCCGCACATTCAGGGTGATTGTTTTTGTTCCGCCAAGTCGTTCAATGGTGGATTCCTGGAGAAACCGCAGGATTTTCACTTGTAAGGGCAATGGCAGCTCTCCGATTTCGTCTAAAAAAATCGTCCCCTGATCGGCCTGCTCAAATTTGCCGATTTTACGACCCGCAGCCCCGGTGAAGGCCCCTTTCTCGTGGCCGAACAGTTCACTTTCCAGCAGGTTATCCGGAATCGCGCCGCAGTTGATAATCACCAGGGGTTTTTCGGCTCTCTGACTCAGGCTGTGCACGGCGGAGGCCGCCATCTCTTTACCGGTTCCCGTATCACCGGTGATCAACACCGGATAGTCGGTCTTGCTGATGTGTTTGATCCGTTTAAACATATCCTCCATAACTGGAGATACACCAAGTATGCCGCACAGCGACCCACTTTGGATAGCTTGTTGCTGGAGCCGGCGATTGGCCTCTTCCAGTTCATAGATTTTAAACGTCCGGGAAAGAATGATTTTTAATAGCTTTAAATCAATGGGTTTTGCGCAAAAATCGGCGGCCCCGAGCGCAATGGCTTTGACCGCGTTTTCCTCTTCAGCATTGCCGGTGATGACAATCACCCGGGTATGGGGGGCAATGGAAGCTATCTCTTCGAGAAGCTCAAGACCCTGTTGGGGAGTGTCCGGATAAGGCGGTAGTCCAAGGTCAAGGGTGGCGACCGGGAAAACACCGGAAGCAAGCAACGGTCTTGCCTGATCTGCGTCGGAGACTGTCGTGATTTCATATTCCTTATCCAAGCCCCACCGGAGCTGCTTGGCTACAGAATTTTCATCTTCAATTATAAGGAGCTTTTTTTTCATCGTTGAAAACCGTCGCATTGGCCAATTGGCGCAAAAGTATTCGATTTAACCAGCACGTCTAAACTTTGTTTTCTGTTGGCTACATTCATTTGTTGTTCCTGCCTGAAGTGTTTTTATGTTGAAAGATAATTTACTGTAATTGGTTTAGTATATTGGATCATCTTAAGTGGCTTTCAAGCAAAAATCGTGCAACTTTATGAAAACTTAATTGAATACAAGAAAGCTATAATATAACAAAATGTTAGATGAGGCAGTAAAATTGCATGGCAATCTATTATGAAAATAGCTGGACCGATACTATGTAATCTATTACATAGTTAGATTGGTTTTAATTCAATTGAGAATCGGAGATAGGTCGAATAAATGTGGGAGAAATTTTTATTTTATCTACAGTTTACTTAGGCTATGAAGTTAGTCCCAAAACAATTCTGATAGGAAATCAATATATCCAGCACTGGGCTCGGGAAGGTTCTAAAGATCAGGAAAAAAACTGCGATACCATGCATGTGCGAAATTGAAATGAAGAGACCCGTGACAAGTCAGAGATCGAAACTGATGATTTACATTGGATCATATTCATAAATTTCGTATTGAGTTTCTTCTCCCAGTAACTGATCAATTTTGCTTTGGATCTCTGACCGTTCTTCGCTTTGAAACCACCGGTTCCAGTAATGCATCGATTGCCATTTAGTGACCACCAGGCTTTCTCCGGACTTATCAAGCCGTTTCAGCGTTTCACCGGATATATATCCTGGTTTGCCCGTAGACATTGACCTCAATTTAATGATCAATCGTGCCGCATCTTCTTTCTTGTCTTCCGGTATATTTCTTCTTACATGAATTCTGATCATGTTCCTGTCCCCTTGCATTTCGTAGGTTGGGTTGAGCCTACGCCAAGCTTTGTTGGATTTCGTTGCACTCAATCCAACCTACATATTATCGGTATGATTGCAAAATGCGAAACCCAACTGCGACCGATTTCGAAACTGAGTCCCAAAAGTTTCTTTCCCGATCAGACTGGCCGTTTTTTGGCCAGCGGACCCCGCTCGTGTGAAACTACCCCAATATAAAACGGTCTTTTTGACTAATCCCCTTGTGGAGACAAACTGCTGTTCCAGATGTCTCGATGCAACTTCCACTGCCCAGCCTGCTGCTTCCAGATAACGATGTACTTTCCTCTATTGATTTCCTATAGCGGTTGAAAGCAGATGAATTCCGGTCCGTGATGAGATCGGGCGTCGAGTGAGATCCGGATTTAGGTTATCATCGTATGGGATGTGAAATTAAGCTTTGGTCTTATGAGCGAAACGACACTTCGTATTATTTCTATTCAGAATTGTTGCGATTGTCAAGATAAAACATGGGTTTGAACATGACGCTGGAGGCGTACCGGGCACCCGATTGGAAAAAGAGGATGAAAAAGCAGGTACACAGGATATACCACCCGAAGAAAAGATAAATTTTACCAAAAGTCCTTTCCGACATCATTCGATCTCACATGGCAAATAAACCGATTTTCCTGCGTGAGACCGAATGACGCCCGTTTGTTTTCCGATTAGAAATTCAATCATTTGTGTTGATCCCTTTTATTCGTCGCATCCTGGCGATAGACGGCGAACGTTAAGGCATGGGAGATTGGAACCTAGGCGCTATGGTTTAGGAGGTCAAGAATAAAGTGGTCTCGTTTGAGCGTATGCGAAAATCGAAGAGGGCTTTCGGCCGCTATGGAAACTCAAGGCTCAAAGCTGAAAGCGGTTAGCGAAGGACGAGGGATGATGGACGACTGAAAGCGCAGGGCGGGGATCTGAGTTCTGACTTCCGACCTCTGATATCCGACCACCAACCTCAATCCGCCAACGGCGGAGCGCCTGAATCCAACTTCCAACACCCAACTCACAACCTACAACACCCCATGGAGTCTCTTGACTCATATGAATAAATGGATATCGTAGTTAGGGAGCAAGAGTAATACTGGCTTTTTTAAAAGGAATTTATCGTGATTTATGGATACGCAACCAAAGATGCGACCGAAGCGTTTGCGCGACATCACCGCCCATTGTCTGTCAGCCGCATTGGAACAACGGGACTGACCGCAAGCCAGGCAGGATTTGGATGTTACCGGATCAGCAGCGGCGTGGTTCATCACAAAACCGCACTGAGAAAAGCGTTGTGTGAAGGTATTAACCTGATCGATACGAGCTCAAACTATGCCGATGGCGGCTCCGAAAGTCTGGTCGGAGAGGTACTGGAAGATCTGATCGCATCCTGCAAATTGTCACGAGAGAACATCGTGGTGGTCTCCAAGGTGGGCTACCTGCAGGGGCAAAACTATGAATTGAGCCGCGAACGCAAACAGGAGGGGCGACCGTTTCCGGAGCTGGTGGAATACGGTGAAACCCTGGAACATTGCATCCACCCCGAATTTTTAAATGATCAGTTGAATCGCAGCCTGGAGCGCCTAAAATTGAAGACGCTTGATTTTTATTTGCTGCACAATCCTGAATACTACCTGGAGTGGGCGCAAAAAAATGGTCAGGCACTGGAATCGTCGCGGGCTGAATACTATCGACGAATCCGAAACGCCTTCAAATATCTGGAAGAAGAGGTCAACAGCGGCCGCATACGATATTACGGGATCAGCTCCAACACCTTTCCAGCAGCTGCCGATCAATCGGATTTCACATGCCTGGCAACCATCTGGGACATTGCTGAGTCCCTCGATGCATCACATCATTTTCGCCTGGTTCAGCTGCCCTTAAACCTGATGGAGCCGGGAGCGGTGCTGGAAAAAAATCAACCGGGCGGTGAGAGCGTGCTTGAGTTTGCGCAACTCAAAGACCTGGGCGTCTTGGTCAACCGGCCGCTGAATGCCTTTCGCGACAATCAATTGATTCGTTTGGCCGAGGTGCCCACTTCCAAGCGAATATCCAAAGATGAGATTGTGCAAAAAATTCAATTTTTAGCAAAATCCGAAAAAAGCCTGTGGATGAAACATCTGCCGTCCATTAATGTCCCACCGGGCCTGCAAACCCGTATCAAGGAGCAAATGGCCATCGGTGACATCTTGAAACACCACTGGCTGACTTTTGGTTCTTATGAAAATTGGCGTCAGATTAAGGCCGGCAATCTACAGCCCCGGATTCAGGGTGTCATGAATTTTCTGGAACCATATGGCAGCCAAAATGAAAACATTTCCAATTGGATGACGTCTCATCGGGCACTAATCGAAGATGCATTTAACGCCGTGTCTTCGATTTATGCTGAAAAGGCGGCACGCCGGGTTGATCGAATTCGACGCCTGTTGGCGGCAGCCGATACAGCCTGGGCCGCGGAAGGAACTCTGAGCCAGAAAGCGGTGCGGGCGATCCGTACCACGCCGGCTGTATCCTGTGTGCTGGTCGGCATGCGTCGCGCAGAATATGTTTCCGATGTCTTGGCTGAGTTGAGCTGTCCTGTCAAACCGGACGGGCGTTTGGAATCGTGGCGAAAACTGACCCGATCGCTGGCAGATACCGCCCTATGACAAACGTGTTGTGAATTGAGACTAATCATTCAATAAGAAATCGAACCGTTTCGATGATTCGAATTAACTAATTTTTCTAACATAGTGCCAATGACCATGCACTCCAAGCCAAAAGGAAGATAGCCGGCATAACCTAATAGCGGCATTTCAAAGATCAGAAATCGATGGACCAGGGGTACACTGTAGGCCCATTTTGCCAGGCTGAAATAGTTCCACATTTCCCAGAAAAAACCACAAACCAGTGCGGCCAAAGCAGCAGCTACTGCGCCGAGCCAGTCACCAGCCGTCATTACCGAGAAAATGTGACGTTCTTTCATCAATGCTTGCAAACAGATTAGTATCAGCAGGGGAGATATCCACAACAGCGGGAATAAAAAATTGGGTTGGAGTCCGATTCCGGCCAGTCCGGCGGCAGACAACAACAGTATGCATATGGCGGCTTTTCGGTGAGGCCAAAATCTGATGGAGCCCATATCGCCGTAACAATGCTTTATCCAATTTGCGGATTGTAACCATTGTTTGGTGCTCAGCACGGCGGGCAGCACTGTGGAAAAGGGCAAGGTCGCGTACCAGAAATAGGCCCAGGGACTGAACTCGGCCCCGGTATAATACCAGTTTTGGACAAAGCGGTTCAGGAACTCAAAAAACCACCAGAAGACGGCACTCACCGGGAAAAGCAACAGGAAAAAGCCCGGCCGGTCCGTCATCAGACTGCCTCCGGTTTGGCGGACACACAAAGCATTGACCACCACGATATAAGAAAACCACAATGGGCTGAAAGTGTGCGGCTGATAAGGAGTAAACCAAGAGAAGCGGGTCCAGGCCAATATCCAGGCTAAGCAGCCGACGATCACACCTATCCAGCCCCACCAGGGAAACACATTGGAGGTCAATATAGCGGTTTTTGGCGGTCTTTTTTTTAACGCCAGGATTCCCTGGTAAGCCAAGGGAAGAACAACTGCCAATATGACTAAAGTTAAAACAACAAAGGCAGGCCATGAAAACGGTGCATGCTCTATATACTGCGTTTTTGGGGGAAATTCCAGATAGCGGTTTAGTGGATAGCCGGCCAGATATACGCCCAATAGGGGCAAACCTAACAGCACGGCAATAAAGACGAAAATTTTTAAAAATTTTAGGGCTTTAGGCAATTTAGATCATTTTGGACATTCGTTTATCTCGCTATATCAGCCTGTTCACATGGGGGCGGAGCAAGATAAATGTTACAACGCAGAACCAAAGCGACTGTCATGATGCCATATCCTGCAGTTCCGCTGGCAATTCACAGCTCTCCGACGTTTTGCGGGTTTCCACATAATGAGCCGCCGCAAGCGCAGCCGTGCAGCCGTCGGCTGCGGATAACACAATTTGTCTGGCATATTTTTCCCGCAGATCGCCAATGACGTAGATTCCTGGAGAATTGGTTTCGCACTTGATATCGGTAACAACATACCCGTCCGCATTCATGTTCGTACCGGCCGGAACCAGGTTATTGTTGGGATTAAATCCGATGAATATGAAAACACCGTCGGTGGCAAGCTCGCGCTGCTCACCGGTTTGGGTGTCTTTAAGATCCACTGCCCGGACACCATCGTCATCGGCTTTGATGGCGGTGGCCACCGAATTCCATAAAATTTCGATGTTGCAATCGGCCTTGACGCGCTGCTGCAACAGGGCACCCGCCCTCAGCGCGTCCCGTCTGTGAACCATATAAACCTTTTTGGCCAATTTTGCCAGATAGAGGGACTCTTCGGCCGCGGTGTCGCCGCCGCCGATGACCACCACGGTTTTATCGCGGAAGAAAAATCCGTCACATACCGCGCAGTAAGAGACGCCTTTGCCATACAACTCGTCTTCCCCGGGAATACCAAGTTTACGTGGGTTTCCGCCGGTTGCCAGTATGATCGCGTGGGAGCGCAGCTCGCTGCCGTCGGATAAGTTAACGGTGTGAAAATCAAGGCCTGGCTCCAATCCCACCACTTCATCCGAGCGAATTTCCAGACCGTAAGACTGGGCATGCAGTGAAAATTTCATGGCCAGTTCAGCACCGCCAATATGCTCATCTCCGGGCCAGTTTTCGACAGAATCGGAGTTGTTCACCTGGCCGCCGGGTGCCCCCATTTCAATAAGAATTGTTTTTAGTGCCGCGCGCATTGCGTAAATGCCAGCTGACAAACCACCGGGACCGCCCCCGATAATAATTACATCATACATTTCAGATTCCGACATACGTTGCCTCCTGTTATCAGTGAATAAGGTTATTTATTATAATGACCGAAATCGAGGTAGACAAGCCCAAAGCCAAAAATAAGTTCATACATCAAGAAACAAAAATTGAACGTCAATTAATTGAGCTAAATCAGCGGTCGCCAATAGAGCTGGCACCGGTCCTTTCCAGATGCATCCTCACCCCCCCAAGCTTGGTCGCTAATTTCAGTGCTCCTGACCTCGATTGGAAAAACTTCTCAGGAGGCTCTGATATCCAAAGAACTTACAAAATTTGTAGTGAAAATAAGCGTAAATTTATGACGCATCAGTAATTCTGAATTTATTGAGGTTGAAATACAAATGTCTTTCGATTAAACTTTAGATCCTTTTTTGGATATGGCTGAGCTTTCATTGTAAAGCTAATCCAATCATTTCCCATGGACGATGATCAAAATGTTTTCACTTGAATTATTTTATCAAGATTACGAAACTGAAACCAACGAGGTGGTGGTAAAGGATCGAAAATTTCAAATACTGCTGCCCAGGTCTCTTACCGGATTTATCAACACCCATGATGTTTTTAATGAATTTCCTTTGTGGGCTAAAATTTGGCGGGCATCATGGGTTCTGGCCGACTATCTTGCTGCAATGCCGGTGTCAGCAAAAAGGAATTTTCTGGAACTCGGTGCCGGGGTCGGATTGGTAAGTATTGTTGCCACCTCATTTGGTCATCGAATTACGATGTCTGAATATAACTATGACGCTCTCCAGTTTGCCCGTGCCAACGCCCTTCTTAATGATTGTCCGAAACTGCCCGTCGTCGAATTAGACTGGAACCGTCCGCAGCCGCCAGGCCGATATGACTGTATCGTTGCATCCGAGGTGACCTATAAAAAAGAAGATTGTCGACCTTTGGTGAATATTCTTAATGCCTGCCTAAAACCAAAAGGTGAAGTGATTTTGGCTGCTGAGATGAGAAAATCCAGCATGGATTTCTATAAAGAATTGGCAAATCTGTTCAATATTAAGGTTCAAAAGAAGGTTCTAAGATCCGACGACGAAGAAATCGGTATTTATTTTTTTCGAATGACCCTGAAAGGGTAAGTCATTTTTTAATCTCTCCTGGGTTTAATTCCCAGCAGCTTGCTGCGATAAAATTGAGTTAAATCCCAAAAACATGATACTCCGGGGCTTGCCGCGGAGAGATTCTATTTTACCGATACCATTTCCCAGTTTCATGTTATACCGCCAAGCCTCAACAGGGCTAATTCCGCCAATTATAAATCTCGTTATTTTATGACAAAAAGGCTATCTATTTAGGGCACACGCATTTTTAAAGTGCAGCAAGATGCTTGATTCGGCCTTTCGGTAGATCAATGATGCCACGTATGCATCCGACGAATATGGTCACAAATCAGTGACCACCAGCAGAGCGTGGTCCTGGCCCCTTCGAGGGGTCATCCCCATCCCCAGCTCTGCTCTGCTGGTGGTCGCTGATTATAGACGAAGTGCCAAGGCTCTGGGTAGCACCATTTTTACTCTATTTTCAATTTGAATTTGCCGGCTTATTTTTTATCTTATAATTACTGCATCTTTTTCAAGAATGTAGTAAAATTACCGATATAGGGAGTAATGATTTAGGTCTGGGTAACTAAACTATGAAACTTCTGTAAAGGATGTTCGGTATTGTTAGCCAAAGATAGCGATTTGTCGCAGAATAACCGCAAAATATGGATTATCACAGACGGGCGGAGTTTGGAGATAGACCTCAAAGGAGTGGTTGACGGCAGTATCTCTGGACCTTACAGGCAATACATGATTTCGGAGATCGGCCGCTATTTGTTGAATCCACAATCAATTGAAGTTAAAAAAAAGCTGATCGGCGGTGAAATCCATTACAAACAGGGTGTTTTGAAGAATATCGGAAACTCGTTTCGCAAACTCCTGCCGAAAGCTTCGAAGCGTCCGAGGAATGGTTCGCAAATATCGCCGGAATTGATTGTGTCGCGCTACAAGACCCGGGTACCGCCCATGAAGGATCCCGATCTCGCGGCCCATTTAAATCAATTTTATGATCTGCTGAAGTCCTACGATTCAGTTCCTAAAAAACTGGCGCTTCTGGATCCACCCAAATTAGCTGAAATTATTGGTATCTGCGAGGATATCGGCGGTAGTTATTCCTATTTAAAATTAAAAGGCAGTATCGAGGAAAAAATCAAATATCTGGAAGCCTCTTTTTCAAAAGAGGTCAGTGTCATTTTAAACAGAGCGTATATTGCTGATGGGTTGTTTGAGCTAAGAGGCTATGATTTTGGGTCTTATACACCTGCAAGAGCCTTTCGACTCGTTTCTTTCAGTAACGATGGCGAACCAACGGCATGCGTTCTGACAGATCAAAATAAAATTGATTTTCAACTTAACGATGTTGACCTTATCAAAAACATGCACCTGCTTGAACAATCGCTGAGGGCAAATCCTAGCATCAGCGAAGCGTTTAGCCGTTGTGTCGAGGGGCAAGCAACACCGGTCAAATTGTTTTTCAATAAAAAATTGGAAATCGATTACGCCAAAACGGCACTTCCCGCTGTATACCAGAACGTATTTAAAGCGTTCGATGTGGGGAGGAATCAAAGGAATCTGATAAAGCCGATTTTGAACTATCTGCAGGTCGGCGTATCATTGAACTATATCCTTCCGGAAGAGGATCCTGAAGATCGACTGTATACGCACATTTCTGTTTTACATGATCTTAGAGCGCTGGAGCCGTTGCGAAAAAATCTACCGCAAGTGTATTCCGCTCTGTTGAAGCAAGCGTTTTTCACCGAGGCAGGTAGATATTATTTGTTGGATTCCATCAATGGGTATAGCAATGAACAGTGACTACAAGGAAAATGATTACCTGTGGATTAAAGAACTGCTGGACTATCCCGCGACCTTGGAAAAACGTCTCGGCGGTTTTTCCGATACATCGCAAATTCTGCTTCCAGAAGATCCCATCGACTGTGTCATCTTCCAGGACCGCGCCAAAAGGGCCATCAGAAAAATTGCCCAGAACAAAGGACACATTCTCATGGTGGGGCGACCGGGTACCGGGAAGTCCATGCTGGCAAAAATGTTTGAAGAAGTTCTGTCCAAATCCATTGGTGACTATCTCAGGCCGCAGGAGACTATTGTGGGCTATCCGGGAAAAGATCGTAACCACATCCGGGTCGCATATGAAAAACCTGCCAAGCTGGATAAAATCTTAGCCGATTGTAATTCAGCCATCGAAATCGCCCGCAGCAGCATGGATGAATTCAGTCTTTCTGATCAGATCCAATCAACCAGAACGGTTAAGATCGGTCTCATCCTGGCCACATGTTTGGGTGCCGCCGGTGGTTTTTTTTTCCCGCCGGCATTTATTGCCGCCGGCCTGACCGGTATGGGATCCATTTTTATGCATATGCAGGAGACCAACCATCGGGTCCAGGAAAAAATTCAACGTGAAACCCATACCGGCGCCAAAAACGACGTCAAATATCTGCAGGATATGGTCCCTCAGGTTTTATACGACCCGCGGCAAGATAAAAATCTCATGGCCCGAATCTCCGAACCGAGTGCCAGAAACATGAAAGGCGGATTCCGTCATGATCCCTATCAGTCAGGAAACCTCCAGACACCTTCCCACCAGCGGGCCTATCTGGGCGCCCATGCCAAATCTCCGATTATCTATATCGATGAGTTAAAAACCATGGTAAAAGTTGGTTACATGGCGGATCTGTTGGAGATTATGCAAAACAAGCAGTATGTTCTCGAAGGCGGCCGCAGCACCGGCAGTGGCGCAGCGGATCGATCCGAGAATCA
>JASFFJ010000212.1:0-10607 GCA_050124355.1 Desulfobacterales bacterium
GCTTTGATGGCCAGCCGGGTTGTCGGGTGATTGCCGGCGCCGAAAGAAGCACCGGGTGTGATTTGAACCACCACATCCTTTGGTTTGGGTCGATAGGAATGATCGGGAGGGATTAGCACCACATGCCGTGAAATGCGAACAGGTTTCTTCAATGACCGTTCCAGAAAGGTACAGCCGAATTCATAGGTGTAGGTCAGTTCCCCTGAAGAAACCAACTCCCTGATTATGATTTTGATTTTCTTTTTATTGAGTCCATATCGATCAACTAATAGTTTCTCCAGAACGGAGGGGGTTATTTTAGCAGCCGATGATGCAATTGTTGCAATCACATCGGTGTATATTGATTGGAGGTCTGTCTTAAGCAAGAATTCACTACCGGGAGTTTCTAAATTCTACTGCATTGCGGACCAATGCTGCGGCCCACCCGGGGGTACCCAGCGCATGTACATGGGTGTAGGTGGCCAGCACATTCTTGTATACAATTCCATCTCGATCTTTGTGGATACCCGCGCCGCGTTTCATGCGAAAAACCAGATCATTTTGAGCGCCGGTCCAATTCGATACCCGTGAGTAATGAAACTCATGTCCCTTGATTTCGGTACCGACATCATAGTAGGGATTTTTTCCCTCGACGGTAACGATGGTGTATCCATGACCCTGGGGTTTTTTATAAAAATCAAATGCCACCGGAAGAATCCCGACCATACAGTAAGGATTACCTTCCAAAATCAACTGCTCCCCCAGATACATCAAACCACCACATTCGGCATAGATGGGAAACCCATCATCAGCCAGGGCCTTCAATTGTTGGCTGAAGCGTTTATTGGCGGCTAATTTTTCGGCGTGGGTTTCGGGAAATCCGCCACCAATGTAAAGGGCATCCAGGTCAGGCAATTCCCGATCTTTCAACGGACTGACAAAAACCACTTCGGCACCCTCGTCGGAGAGTGCGTCGATATTTTCCGGATAATAAAACTGAAATGCGGAATCTTGGATAATGCCGATTCTGGGACCTGGTTGCTCGATGCCGGATACTGGATGCTTGGTGCTCGATGCTCGAAGCTGGATTCTCGATACTTGATAAGAGGATTGGTTTTCTCGCCTCGAGTATCTGGTTTCCAGCTTCCGAATTCCGCCTTCAGAATTCTGACTTCCCAATTCCCCTTTCAGATCCTTGCTTTCTGCTTCTCGGCCCCTGTCTCCCGTTTTCTGTATTCTGACCTCTGACCTCTGACCTCTATCTTCTGACTTCTGACTTCTGTCCTCCGTCCTCTGTCTTCTGTCCTCTGTCTTCCGTCCTCTGACTTCTGACCTCTGATCTCCGCCCTCTGTCTTTCTTCGGCTATCCGTCTTCAGCCCAGGCGCTTGTCGGGAAATCTTCAAAATGTCATTCAGATCAAGATGCTGTTCGGCGATATTTGCGATGGCTTCAATGGCGTCAGTGGCCCAGTCGTGTTCAGCCGTCGGTACCAGTCCCAAATGGCGTTCGGGGAAATGCTGTTGGTCAAGTTTGGGAATGGCACCGAGCACTGGCATACCGCAATAGTGTTCGATGCTGTCGCGTAATTTTTTTTCGTGTCGCAGGTTGGCAACCCGGTTTAAAATCACGGCTTTGACCATAACATCGGGATCAAATAGCGAACATCCCATCACCACCGCAGCCATCGTGCGGGTGATCTTGGTGCAATCAACACACAGCACCACCGGACACTGGAGCAGTTTGGCAAGCTCGGCCGTACTGGTGCTGCCCGCCAGATCGATACCGTCAAATAGACCCCGGTTGCCCTCGATGACAGATATGCTACGATCTTCAGAGTGATAGAGGAATGAATTGAGATTGTCTTCTTGACTTAAAAGAAAAGAGTCCAGATTGTAACAGGGCTGACCGGCCGCTAAAGCCAACCAGCCCGAATCAATATAATCCGGACCTTTTTTGAAAGGCGCGATGGAATTACCAAGCTTGCGCAACGCAGCAATGATTCCAATGGAAAGGATGGTTTTTCCCGAACCGCCGCGCAGGGCGGCAATGATTATTCTGGGAATTTCCATTCCATCTGGCTGCATTGATTTCTGGTTGAAAATAAAATTAATCCGGCCTGGGTGTCAAAACAGCGGCTTAGTCTTCGTGTTCTGCTCCCGCTTGTTTGCCGGCACCCTTGAGGCCGTACAATGATGTGCTGCCGCTGGACCAGTACTCGAGAACCTCTTCTGTCACCAATTGATTTATCAGCTTTTTGGCTACCCGGGGTTTTAATTCGAGAATTTTTGCCAAATCATTAAAATAAAATTTGGATTTGGTTTTGGATTTTTTTTGTAATCCCTCAACAATTTTCTGTTTCGCTTCCTCGTATTCCATAGGTTAACCTCTTTCGGGCAAACGTCGGCGGAGGCGCTCAGCAGCATCCTCCGCCTATTTATTTTAGGGTTTAGAATTTAAATTGGGTGGTCTGGCGCCAGGTAAAGTAGGCCGGATCACGGAAATCATCAATCAAGTGATGGGTGAATTCCAGTTCGCATTTTTCAAAGAACCGCTCCCATCCGATTCGCTCGGCCCACTCGCCCAGACGCTCGTATTTGTTGGCATCTTTGGCATAGGCCTCAACCATATTCTTGATACAGGCTGTGGTCTGGGGCCAGCGCGGCGCCTCGTTGGGAATAAATGCCACAACGACCTTGGAAAACTTCGGCGGGCTGATCCGGTTGGATACCTTGCCGCCGGCCATGATGACGATACCGTCGCCTTCCGTATCGGCCAAGGGCATAGACGGGCACATGGTATAACAGTTGCCGCAAAACATGCAGCGCTCTTCCTTGACGGCCACGCTGTTGACTTTTTTGCCTTCAAATTCGACCTTAGCCGGCCGGATGGCCGCTGTCGGGCAGGCCGCAATCGCGAGCGGCACCTCGCACATCTTGTCCAGATATTCATGGTCCAACAGCGGCGGTTTGCGGTGATATCCCAGAATGGCGATATCCGAGCAGTGGACTGCACCGCACATGTTCAGACAGCAGGCCAGCGAGACGCGCAACTTCGCCGGCAACCTGCTGTCCTTGAAATCATCGAAGAGCACATCCATGGTGGCCTTCACCGGACCGGAGGCGTCCGTGGCCGGGGTGTGGCAGTGAATCCAGCCCTGGGTGTGTACGATGTTGGTGATACCGGCGCCGGTGCCGCCCACCGGAAATTTAAAGCTACCGCCGGCAAACTTGCGGCTTTCAAGGTCTTCCACCAGGGGTCTGACCTTATCTTCACTGTCCACTAAAAATTCGATGTTATTGCGGGTGGTAAACCGGACATAGCCGTCGCAATGCTTTTCGGCAATATCGCAGATTTCACGGATGTGGGTGGTGCTCATAAGCCGGGCACCGCCGACCCTTATCGAATAAACCCTGTCGCCGGATTCTGCCACATGGTAATAAACGCCGGGTTGGACGTATTCATGATACAGCCAGGTACCTTTGTTTTTGGCAATTACCGGCGGATAAAATTCGTCATATTTCCTCGGGCCGATGTCCGAAATACGGTTTTCCATCGGTTTGTCAGGATTGTAACCTGATGATACAAATGCCATGGTTTTTTCCCCCTATCTCTGATGATATTTTCTGAATTCGTTGATGTCTCGTTTCCAACCGCCCTCGACTTCCTCTTCCTTCCAGAATATGTAGGGGTTGGATCTGGGCTCGGAAACCATCCGCGGATCGGGCTTGAGTCCGGTAACCTCAAGTAATTTCTGGAAGCCCTGACGCTTCATGAGTTCACCGAGACGTTCCCGGTTCTTGCCCTCTTCCATCCACCAGTCCCAAATGTTCTCAATAATCTCTTTGATTTCATCATAGGGTTCCTCGGCCTTGACAAAGGGAACCAGCATGGAGCCCATCTGGGCACCGTCTAGAATTGGGGCTTTGGCGCCGACCAGAATGGAAAGACCTCTGTCCTCTCCAATTCGCAGGGCTCTGGGCATGACATTGATGCAGTGCATGCAGCGGTTGCACTCTTTGCTGTCGATCATCAGTTTATTGTCTTCCATCCACATACATTCGGTGGGGCAAAGATCGATGACCTCTTTTTGGATATCAAAGGGTCCCCAATCCCGTCCGCCAAAAGCACCGGCATTGGGTGCTATTTCACCGCCGATATAGGCCTGAACCGCTTCCTGGTCGATGGGGATGTCGTCTCTCCAGGTTCCGATAAATGCCATATCCGCCCGGGCGATGGAGGCCACACAGCAGTTCGGGCACCCGTCGAACTTAAATTTAAATTTATAGGGAAATGCCGGCCGGTGGAGCTCGTCCTGGTACTCCTGGGTCAAATGGTAGCAAAGGGCGTGGGTGTCGAAGCAGGCATATTCGCAGCGGGCTGAACCGATACAATCGGAAGGGGTCCGCAGGTTGGAACCGGAGCCGCCCAGATCCTGGTTGAGATTGTGCGTCATTTCATAAAAAATTTCTTCCAGCTGGGGAGTGGTGGTACCGAGAAAAATGATGTCGCCGGTGGATCCATGCATGTTGGTGACGCCACTGCCCCGGAAATCCCACAGATCACAAAGCTTTCTCAGGTAGTCGGCGGTGTAAAATTTTCCGCTTGGTTGGGCAACACGCATGGTGTGGAAATGCGCTACACCCGGGAACTCTTCCGGTTGATCGCAATAGCGGCCGATAACACCGCCGCCATAGCCGAACACACCGACGATACCACCGTGTTTCCAATGGGTACGGCCGTGTTTGAACGAAAGTTCCAGAACCCCGATAAGATCTTCAACGACATCCTGGGGAATCTGGAATTCTACGTTGGCTTCGTTTTTTGCCCTCACTTCGGCTTGCTGTTTGAGATCAGACACAAAGCTCGGCCACGGCCCGCTTTCAAGCTGATCCAACAAAGGGGTTTCGTGTTTTGCCATTATTTACCTCCATTTTAGTTAATTTTTGAACCTGAAACATAAAAAAATTCTCTCTTAGGGGTCTTGCCGATGTCACCTCCTCCCGATCGTTTTAGTATGAATTTAATATTCAAAATTTTTATAAAGATTCCCATTTTTTAGATCAAGGGGCAGATATAAAATTAATCTCGGGTCTTGTCAATAAAAAACCACAATTTCATCCGGTTAACAGGTTAAAAAAATTAAGGATCGAAAATTTCCCCCTATATTGCGGATTAAAAAAGATAAAATACCAGATGTTGTAGCTCTATCATCCAAAAGTAGGTAATCCATTCTGCAAAATATTTATTATCAAATCACCTGCCCAATAACCCGGCTCAACTCCTCGACATGCTCTTTCAGATGCTGTTTAACGACCCGGACCTCGGGCGCGCGCTGATTAAATGTTGCCACCATAGCGTTGCTCAGCTCATACAAATCCTCTTTGGTACAAACCGACAGATAATACCGGAAGCAATTATCAAGCGAATCCGGCATCGATGCAACCGGTGGTTTGAGCGCCAAGCCATCCATAACGCCATCCAATGTACTTTGCACGACCGGTCCATCCGCCCAGACAATATCGCCGACGCCATCATAGCGATCCAATCGCATCCGGATGGAAAGATTTAAAAAGAAAATCAACAACGCCTGCAATATTAGCTCGGTATCCTTTTCACCGTTTTTCAGTTGATTTGGTTTTGTGAAAAGTGGTGCGTAACCTCGAGCGCTGATCAGCTTTAGGTCAAGATCGGTCTCCCCGATTTTGACAACAAAGTCACCGGCCCCATGGTGCCAGGGATAGATCTGCTCAAAGGATTCGACGTTATAATAATATGTTAATATCCTGGCTGCCTGCCGGTAAAGTTCTGCCGATTGTTTCAAGGACAAATAATAACGACGCCGGATATCATCCCACACCAGAATTTTGTTTCTATTATCCGATAAGTCTCTGGATAAATGAAATTCCTTGTACCCTTCAAACCAGTGACCCAAAAACAATCGAATTTTGTGATCACCCGTTGACGCAACGTCACCAAAGCCGAAAACTTCCGGTAAAAAGCAAATAGGAAATTCATCGTTTAATTTTTTTATGCAATGATATTCCTTATCGATGGCCTTGATGCCCGTCTCGGACACTGCCACGTTAAGTACAAAAGATATCTTTTGCTGGTGGGAAAGGATGTCAATTCGGGCCGGATGGTAGAATTCACCGTGCTTTGCTAGACAAATGTGGATTTCACGGACGTCATACGCTTTGACATCCCGCTGCAGTCGCCGGGTGAGCGCTCGACAAATAATTTCATTGTCGTCATTTTCTAAAAAGTTTCGAATGGCTTGGAAATATTCACCATGTGCGATAGAGATCGCAGAATTTTCTCCCGAAAAATGACGCGATAAAGGCAAGGGTTGCAACCAGAGATCACTATTTTGTGAAAGGGGCGTCTCATCGGGGGAAATATAATAGGAAAATTGTTGTGTAGAAGGCATGGTTTTTTCAGAGGTTATCTGCCTTCTGTCTCCGGTGCTCGTCAATCTCGCTCAATATCTCAGGGGCCATCTCATATCCCAGCTCGACCGCTTTGTCGGCATGCTCCACAGCCAGATCATATTTTCCTTTTTCCAGATAGGCGATGGCCAGGTTATTGTAGGCCGGTGCAAAATCAGCATTGAGTTGAATTGCCTTTTTGCTGGTTTCAATACTTTCATCAATGAGGCCCTTCATCAAATAGGCATTGGCTAAATTGGCAAACGCTTGAATATATCTGAAGTTAAATTGGGTTGCCCGTTCCAAATTTTTGATGGCCTCGTCGATATTTCCCCTTTGAAGCTCGACAAACCCGATGTTTCCGTATCCTTCCGAAAAGCCCGGTCGGGCCTTGACAGCCATTTTATTGTTTTTCAAGCAGCCCTCCAGATCCCCGCGCTGCAGCGCAATCCCCCCGAGCAACACATACGCTTCGGCCATGTTGCTGCTGCAGCCAAGGGCTTCATGCAGTTCCTTTTCAGCCTCATCGTACTTTTGCTGGCCCACGAGTGCCACCGCCAGGTTATAATGTGAATTACCGCAGTCCGGATTTTGGGCAATGAAAGAGCGTTGTTGGGCAATATATTCTTCCGCGTTTTTTGCTTTTGTCATGATATGTGTTCCCTCTTTTTCAGATTGGCCGCAAAGGCACAAAGCTACTATAATTATTTTGTTTTATCAGAGATTATCTTTTTACTTGACATCATCAGGCCTTTTTTCTACCGTTCTATAAATGATGGAAAAAAACGTGTTTTATACAGCGTTTTTTCACGGAAAACAACCTTTAGTTAAAAAGTGTGAGGTTAATTATGACGCCAGGATGCTACACCGCAATAACAACGCCATATAGAGATGGTGCCATCGACTATGAAGGATTGGAAAAACTGGTGGCCTTTCAGATCCAAAACGGAATTACCGGCATTCTGGCTGTCGGAACCACCGGTGAGAGTCCGGTGTTGGACTGGCAAGAACATAACAAGGTAATTGAAATCGTGGCGAATAATACGAGAAATCAATGCCTTTGCATCGCCGGCACCGGCAGTAACAACACTGCGGAATCCCTTGCTGGTACCAAACATGCCGTTCAGGTCGGTGCCGACGCCGTTTTACTGGTGGACCCCTATTACAATGGGCCCAGTTCCCTTGAGATCCGACGCGAATATGTCGCCCCGATTGCCGCAGCGTTTCCGGATCTCAACGTGATACCTTATATTATACCGGGTCGAACCGGTGCGCAAATGTTGCCGGAAGATTTGGCCCTGCTTTACAAGACACACCCCAATGTCTGCGCCGTTAAGGAAGCTACGGCGGATCCGGCTAACATGCGACGAACGCGTGAATGTTGCGGATCGGATTTCACCATCCTGTCCGGTGATGACGGCATGACCTATGAAATAATGACCGACCCTGCAATTAGCGCCGCCGGCGTGATCTCCGTCGCTTCCAACGTGGCCCCAAAAGCCATCACCAAAATGGTTGAACTTCTTAACCAGGGAAATCAGTCCGAAGCCAAAACGTTGATGCTGAATCTGGAACCTCTCTTTAGTCTGGTAACGGTGAAAACCACCGAAAAAACACCATTCGGAGAGGTTGTCTGCCGGGCCAGGAATCCGGTCGCTTACAAGGCCTTAATGTCGATTCTGGGAATGCCTTCCGGTGGATGCCGGCAGCCGCTGGGTAAATTGACCCGCAATGGCGTAGACGTGGTTCTCGAAGCCGCCCGCAAAGTCCATGCAACCGCTCCCGATATCCTGCAACCTGTCGCCGATTTTTTCAATGTTGACATCGGGCAGCGGTTGGAAAATCCGGAAAACTGGCAGGGGTTATATTATGAGGATTATTAAGCGGCCGCGCTCGCATTAAACAACAATTGCCAAAACAGCGAATCGCAGAACCTATAAAGGAATGACGAACGACGATTGAAGAAGGACGAATGGTGGAAGTCGCTACGCTCTATCATTTATAATTATAAATCGACAGGATGCCTTAATTCGACATTCGTGGTTCGTCGTTCGTCAATCAATGAAACCGGCTTATTGATCAATTCAGCTGTTTTCACCCTGTTCGGACGAATCCGTACCCATCTTCAATTCAAAATCCCCTTCTTTAAACAAGAGCCACTTTAACCAATTGAGCCCGAATTTAAGCAGCTCAATTTCGTCGGATTTGATCTTCTCCTGGGTATCAGCGTCAACTGAATAGCGATTTAAAAAGGAGCTTTCAAAAACAAATTCCCGAAACTTATCGATGTTGTAGCTGACCAAAAAAAACATTTTCTTGGTCTGTTCGGTTAATTGCATGTTCGGTGGAAACGAACGCTTCCTTACCAGCAGATCCGTCCATTCGGCATTGATTTCGTCGTGCACATCCACCCCTTGATCCCGGCGCCATTGCGACACCGTCCAATCCTTTTCTTCTTCAAAGCCAAGGCAATGGGGTTCATGTACAAAAAAATAAAACTCGTCTTCATCAGAGCCTTCTTTGTGGCTCAAAGAACCAACGCCCAGGGGATAATAACGACAGGTTGTCGGCCGATCTGCGTAAACCAGGCAGCCGTCTTCCCGCACAAATGGACATGCCTTACGGCCGTCGTCAGCCCCTTCTTCATCTAACAGCTTTAGCATCACAACCGGTAGATCGGTTTTGGCTAAAATCTGGGGCTCGGTGTAGAGGGTTAAAAATTCCTGTGATGAAAGACCCAAGCGGGCCTTTAATTTTATGATGTCGTAGGGCGTCAGGATAATGTTGATGTCTCTGCAGCACCGGTTGAAACATTTCACGCCCTTATGGCACTTAAATTGAAACTTGCTGTCGGCATTGAGTCTGAGCGGTTCTACATTGGCCATTTTTTCGGTTTTTTCCATTCAAATTTCCCTTTTTTGTACCTTCGGGTTTTAGTGACTGAACTGTTGCTGGAAATAAAGCGCAGTACATATCTGAACTGCTTGAAGTTGTCAACAAAAGTCGGCTCCGCAATCCGGGAACGCCAAAGTCACCACTATCGGTCATTTAACCAATAAGGCGGCTCCTCTCAACGGCAAACATAAAACAAAGACTCCCTGCGCACCTTGCGGCTCTGAGGTGAATAAAAATTTAGATCCCAGTGGAAAATGTCTAAACAAATACTGCAGCATTCGTAACTCCAGAAACTTAATCCTTGATTTATCGGCACAATATACTATATCGGGTTAACAAAAGCGAATTATGTTGTAACCTGGGTTGAACGGTTCAATGTTCACGGCTCCCAGCTAATGTGCCCTATCCGGTTTCTAATAATCGTATTATGCGTCAATCGGGTCGAAAGCCATGTTTCACCCAGAGGGAGAAAGAGGCCAATGCGAACAATGGAGTATATATTTTCGGATATCTGCATTTTTATAACCTTTGAACCTTGAACCCTGAACCTGGAATTGATTACTTAAGGAGGAAGCAATGGAAATAGCGCTGACAACCACCGAGACACTAAAATCAAAACCGGACGATGCCGGCCTTGGATTCGGGACAATTTTTACCGATTACATGTTTAACATGGACTATGATCCCGACAAGGGATGGCATGCGCCCCGCATCGAGCCTTACGATGCCATCAAAATGGATCCGGCCACCATGTTTTTGCACTACGGTCAGGGTGTTTTTGAAGGCCTTAAGGCCTATCGGACCAAATCCGGCCGTATCCAGCTGTTTCGGCCCCAGGAAAACCTGAAACGGTTGAATCGCTCCTGCCGTCGCCTGTGCATCCCCGAAGTTGATGTCGCTTTTGTGCTCGATGCCATGAAACAGCTAATTGCGACAGAAAAAGACTGGGTCCCAAGCGCACCGGACACCTCACTTTATATCCGTCCCACCATCATTTCCATGGACCCGTTTTTAGGGGTCCGCGCTTCTCACACCTATCGCTTCTTTATCATTTTTTCACCGGTGGGTGCTTACTATCCTGAAGGTTTCAATCCGATAAAAATCCTGGTTACCTCAGATTACGTGCGCGCCGTGCGAGGCGGCATAGGAGAAGCCAAGACTCCCGCCAATTACGCTGCCAGTCTTTTAGCGGGCCAGGACGCCCATGAGGCCGGTTACACCCAGGTGCTGTGGCTGGATGGTGTCGAACAGAAATACATCGAAGAAGTGGGATCCATGAACATTTTTTTCGTCATCGATGATGAAAT
>JASFFJ010000213.1:0-10586 GCA_050124355.1 Desulfobacterales bacterium
CTTTTTTTGTAATTGCGGGTCAGTCATAAAAGAGATCCTGATATGGGTTAATCGTTCCGCCCGAATAATAGCATTTTCAGCTTGTTGAAAGTGCGTCTGATTGCGATCGGGAATCCTGTTGCACAGTAGCGCTATTTACGATAAATTCCTCATAGCGGCCGAGCACGTCACTGTCGGCAGCGCCGCCATGTACAATATCTGACACAAAGGCTGCGACACTTTCTTCACTGTAGGGGATATTGTTTTTATCATCCTGCAGAGAGAGCAACGCTTTTTTTAGTTGATCTTCATTATGGATGGTCCAACAGGAGCCCAACTCTTCAAACAGGGTGGTATTTTCATGCAGATACTTGAGGTAAAGGGCGGGTTTACCTTTCATGAGCGCTTCGGTAATGACACTGGAACCGACATTCAACAGAACATCCGCCCATTCACACAACTCGGCGGTCAGAACATGGGAAACATCGGGCAGGGGCACACCATGAAAAAGATTCTTTGCACCGGGAGCACGCGTATGAGGTTTAATCATCGCTACAATTCCATCAAGGTCAGCAAGTAAGGCGCATGTTTTGAACAGCCGGTCCACATCAACTCTGGCTTGCGGTTTGGACGGCATTAGAACGACTTTTAGTTTAGTCGAGTTTGGCGGCTTGAAATTATTTGTGTGCGGCAATATTTCCTGATTTTGGGCCAGCCACTCCGCGCAGTATCTGGCAGATCCCAAAACAATAATTTTCTCCGCTGCAATTCCGGATCCCACCAGGATCTGTTTCCGTAACTCATTGGTTGCAATGATGTAGTCATAGCGTTCGAATTTGGCCAGTCTTCTGCTATCAATCGCTTTAGGCTTGGTCATCTGGTTGGTGTACAGGTAAACCCCGTGCGGCAGGGCCAGGTTGGGTATTGACATAGCCCGGGAGGCCTTTAAAAATGCATTGACCATGTAATGCTTGGGTTTGATGTGATCAAAACAGATCACCTGCGCCCCGGTTTGCTCAAGAATTGAACGCTCCCACCCAGGGCCGTAATATATTTTGTGCATAATTACATTTAATTTAGATTTTAAGCGCCAGCTAACCTGGCGGTACAATCTTATTAGGAAACCGGGCGGTTCTCCGACGACAAACTCATGGGGTTTCTGAAGGGCGTAACTTTTTTGCATAATGGCGTACATAAATTTACCTAACGCACCGCGCGGACGGTCAAAGGCAACATGCAGATAATCAACGGTTACGCCCAGGCTTTTTAAAAATTGAAGACGATAGTCATTGTGAATGTCATATCGCGGGTTGATGCAGTAAACTGCAACCGGATGCTTATCTTTCTTCATTTTCCACACCACCGGAGCCATGTGGTCGATGTCGTTAAAATGTCTAACAAAAAAGAGATACATAATATCCAATGCTTTTACTCGAATGAAACAACCACATCCAGAACCTGATTATACAAATCGGTCGTCCTATCCCTGATAATACCAAGCTCATCACTGCTCAGGGTTTTATATCTTTCAACTGCACTAGTCATTATACCGGGCTTTTCGAGTTTGAAGCTCGTGTTGGGTTTAATCGGAGCTTTATTGAATGTCGGCGTCAGTAGAATATTATCGAAATTAATGTTGAGAAATCCGGCCAGGTAGTGCATGACCGGTTTGGTGCGTTTAACTAAATCCTCAAATGTGATGATACAGATTTGGTCGCCGTATTGCTTTTTGTTGATAACCATACTTTTAGCGCTGTCCAGCCATTGGTCCAGCGCATGCATGATTTCGCCATATTTATCCAACTGGTGTCTGGTTGCAGAAGGAAACCAGTTTTTAGGATCTCGAATGACAGATATCACCCGCCCTTCCGGATAGATGTCGAAAAACGATTTCATGTTATTTTTCATCATTGCCAGTCTGGGGGTAAATCCCGTAACGAATTTTTTCGACCCCAGACGATTCTGGTTGTTGATCCAGGCACCGAAATAGGAAGTCATATAGGCGTCAAATACGGTTCGCAGGTTTATTGTCTTTGCGTTATTCAGATGCTTCATAAAAATCTTGCGTTGCAGGGACGGCGCAAACGTAAATTGGAACGTATCCTCGTATTTCGCCATTTTCTTATAGCCGTGCTGCAGGTGCTCAACGGCTGAATCTTCAAAAAGAATTTCGAACCAATGTTGGGGGTTGTCGTCGAGATCGATTTCAGGCCAGATAAATTTTTTAGGATACCCGATTTTCAATTCGTGTGGGTGCGCATGTACCTCGGGATGGCCATCAAATAGCTGGCTTAGCATCGATCCCCCTGAGCGCTGTATTTGCGATATCAGAGCCAGCGGTACCGTAACCGGCTGAACATGCGCCAGGTAGGTCTGGTAGGCCCGGTTTAACTCTTGTCGGCTTTCCGCTAGTTTTCGCGGATCACCGAACCCTGATTGTGAAGTCTGTATATTCAATTTTGGTGTCATAATTCTCAGTTTTTAATACTGTTTTACCAGGCGTTGGACTATGGGATCAAAGAAACGTAAAATTTTATTTTTGGCTGCCTTGCGGGGCAGTCCTTGCATATAGACCGAAGAGTATTCGGATTCGATTACAGGGTTCGGATCCAGGTTCCAATCTTCGCAGTCATAGCCATTAAATTCCATGTAGGGCGTAAAGGCCGGCTTGAAAAGCGCTATGTCTTCGTCGGTAAACCAGTGACGCCAATCCCCACTGGCTTTTTTGCGAATGACTTTGGCTTTACCGGATTTGCTGGGAACTTCGGCATCGTTTTGGATTTCAAATCCTAAATATTCATTCAGCGCAGTGACTTTATTGTCAACCATATCTTCGAAAGTGAAAAAGAACCAGTCCCTGTCAAGAATATTGACGAACCTCAGCATTTGATCATAGCGGTGCTGTTCTTCTTCGACAACCTGCTCGACCGTTCGCGGCCAGTCTTCATGCCCCGTGTAGCGGCAAATTTCGATAAACGGTATGGATCGGGGGTTCTTTTCTTTTTGCAAGACCAAGTCAAGATGCGCTTCGTACTGCTTTTTTCTTCCTGAATAACCCCGGTGCCATCGATACAGCATACGGCTGACGGCTGCATCCCGGGGATCCCGCGCCATCCATATTTTGCGATCGTAATGCTCTTTGCTCAGGTGCTCCCGGAATACGTGAAAGCTTTTGCCTTTGCGTTCTTCATAGGTATGTTTATAGACGGCATTTTCATAGTCGCCGATGTGTTTGCCCGGATAACCGCCGGAAAAGGCATGGCAGTTTGGCAGCCCGCCGGCCACCTTATATACCATGGCCGTGGTGCCGGTTTTGCCTGTTCCTAAAATTAAAATTTTCATTTAAGTCTCCAATCACAGATATCGTTAATTGGTTGATTAGTTGATTGGTTAATTGGTTGAAATAAGGAGTTTATCCCATATTTAAAAATTTAGAAACCTAATGCACTATTCAACTAATTAATCCGCCCGTTTTAACATCGAAAAATTTCCATCAGGCCTTAATGAATTCATATGCCTCAGCCATCCTCCATGTTCGATATTAAAGGGCGGAGTAATTAACCAGTCAACCAAGCAGCCAATCAACCAATCAATCAACTAATCAACCAAAGCTGGTCCGACCACAAAAATTTGGTCGGATATTTGATATGTTTCTAGTATCGTGCTGTCTTCGATCACCTGCTGCAGCTTTGCTATTTTCATATTTAGTTTTTGCAAGGTAATGCCTGGATAGCGATGGCGATGAAATTCTTCCGGTGCATGTTTGCCCGGAAAGAATTTGCGAACATACCGGTTAAAGCGGCGCCAGCTGGCCAAACTCCAACCGCGTACTCGCCGATTCAGGGCTGGTCTGGCCACCTCGGGCATAGTTTTCAACTTGTGGTCGAGGACATCCACAATCCGCTCACACGCCAGCGAGCCGTCTTGAGCCGCTAGGTAGTGATTAACTATCGCCCGGCGTTGATCACCGTCGGCGGCACCTAGTTCGCCTTTTAATATTTTGGCGAGGGTTTCCTGTAGCTCATTAAAATCGAAGCATTGATAACTGATTAGATTTGGCAAGCGGTAAAATCCCAGATCATATTCTTCATTAATCCTGGCCCGATATGATATGGCCGGCACCCCCATCACATAGGCTTCCACGCCGGTGGTGCAACCGTTGTGGATTACAGCCTTTGTGGCAATCAGCCACGGCACGACATTGCCTTCATTGGTCACCCGAACGTTGTTGCAGTCTTTGGCGATGTCCTTATAAACCTGCTGATTTTCGGTCGGGTGGGGCCGCACGATGATTTTGTGATCCGGGAAGGCCTTATCCAGGGCCGGAATCATTTGTTTGAAGGCATTGAATATATTTTGCTTGTGATCTCGCAGCCCTTCGGCATATTCTCTGCTCATTCCTACGGCCGCTTTGCCAAATTGAGGTGTTTGACCGGCATTTTTTACCGGTCGAAATAGATTTTGGGCCGGGAAAAAGGCATTCACATGGTTAAAATTCGTATTTACCAGGATAAAATCTCCATATTTTTTCCGTAACTTTTCCGCTTCTGGTTCGTAAAAGGGCCGCAAATCGGGTCTCAGCATATCGCTGCGAGGATTGCCGGTGACGTGAATCGGTATTTCAGGCGGGAGGTGGGGATACCGGCGCCATAATTCGGCATTGTCCTCGCCCCAGGCAAACAAGTGCGAATTATATCGGATCGCAATGGGTGAAAGTCTGCGCGAATAGTACGTATCAGCCGGGAGATGAACCAGGGCCTCTTCGTCCCATGTCAGGATTTCGTGCCCCAAATTTTCCATAATCCGAAACATTTTAAGATTGCGATCGGTCATACTCTTGTTAAGGTACAGTCCTTGCGGTAGAGATGAAATGTGTAAATCGATTTCGCGGTGAGACCCGATAATTACAGAGAAGCCACGGCGGGCAGCAATGCAGGCCAGCAATAACTTGGGATCAAGTTCGCGCACCTGGTTTTCAACCGGTACAATCAGACATGCTTTGCCTTTACTGGTATTTACCGACTTACTCATTCCTTCGTTTCACCTTGAGCCGTTTGCCTTGTGCCACTTGGCAAGTGGCTATGACATAGCAGGCCGATATGATGTGTTTGATATCTTGTTTGCTGCCATTTCAATATGCTCTTCAGACAGACAATCGAAATAGTACATCACTGAGTTGGTCAACTTTGACGCGAGTCGAATCGTTAAGTATGTTTTGAAGGCGTTCAATTTTATCATTCAATGCATCGAGAGCTATACCTGGATAGCGGTGCTTCTGAAATTCCGGTCGATTGTGAGAGCCCGGCAGCCTGGGTTTTAATCGTTTGTAGAAATGATACCCCCCGGCAATCAACCGGCGCTGCAGACGATCCCATAAAGATGGTAGATGATGATCGCTCTGCTCGGATGTCATTGAAGCCAGAACCGCTACCATTTTTTCGCAGGCCAGGGGGCCCTCCTGGGAAGATAGGTATCTTTTGACCAGCGCCCGACGCTCATCTCCGTCGGCAACACTCAGATTACCGCTAAGTATTTGACGAATCGTATCGCGCAGTTGGTCGAAATTAAAACACTGGTGACTCAGCGCGTTGGGTAGGCGATAAAAACCGTTGTCATAGTCATCATCAATAGCCTCGCGGTAGCTGATCGCCGGCACCCCCATGACAAAGGATTCCACGCCGGTTGTACACCCGTTATGCAAAACCATTCTGGTGGCCAGAATCCAGGGCACGACATTGCCTGCGTTGGTGACGTGTATTCGTTCAGATCGGTCGGCAATTTCCCGGTACACATCATGGCGTTCGGTTGGATGGGGGCGAATGACAATGTTCAGATCCGGAAACACCTGATTGAGTTTGGGTATCATGTGCTGAAAGCTATCGAACACGGCCTGTTTGTGATCCGAAAGACCCTGAGCGTAATCGCGGCTCATACCCTTTGCGGCCCGCCCGAATTTGGCCTGTTCCCCCGGATTGTTTACCGGCTGAAATAAATTCATGTCCGGTCCGAAAGCATTGACGTGATTGAAATTTGTATTTATCAGGATGAAATCACCATATTTGCGCCGCAATGTCCGCACATCCTCCTCATAGAAAGGATGCATCTCCGGGCGTAGCATGTCATTGCGCGGGTTGCCGGTGTCGTGGATCGGTATATCCGCCGGCAAATGGCTGTATTGGCGCCATAACTCGACATTGTCCTGACCCCAGGCAAATAAATGCGATACATGCTTGATAGACTCAGGGTGCAATCGGCGGGAGAAATAGGTTTCCGGGGGTAAATGAACCAGGGCCTCTTCGTCCCAGGTGACGATATGATGGCCGAACTTTCGCGCCATCCGAAAAAATATAAGGCTGCGTCGGGTCATACTTTTAGATAGGTAGATGCTTTTAGGGTACGAGTCGATGCGAAACTCCAGTTCGCGGCGCGAACCGATTACCGAAGAAAATCCCCGTTTTGCCGCAATGCAGGCCAACAACAATTTGGGATCCAATTCCCGAACCTGATTCTCTACCGGGATTAATAGATTCATGTTAGATTGTTTCACGCGTTTGCGTGGCTCCACCACCTTTATATCCTTGAAATTGAATTTATTTACAAAATGCTCGGAAACCTGGAGGCTATAAAGCTTGAAGACTCAGGGTTTGACATATTCTCAAGCCCCAAGCTTTCCGGCCTTATATCTTCCCATCTTCCAGGCCTTTCGTCTTCCTTGCGATATCAAGCATTCCGCACCGTTTGCAAAATGTTTGCGGCGATACTTTCGCCATCCAACCTATGGTATGCGAGCACTTCCGGCGGGGTACCACAGGCCGGATATTCATCCAGGCCAAACTTAATAATTTTTTTAGTGCGGGTGGTGTCGGAATTCTGGGCGGTGTTCAAAATTTGATCCCCCAGACCGCCGTATAGAGAGTGATTGTCTAAAACAAAAATCATACTGTAATCAGCAACGATATGTTCAAACCAACTGCTGTCGGTGTGATTGAGCCAGGGCATATTGATTACTCTGAGGGCGAAATCTTGCGCTTGCAGTGTTTCCGCAGCAGTCATGGCTTCATTCAGCATGACCGGACCGTAGGCGAATAAAACAGCATCCTGGCCCTCAGTTATGACCGTTCCCCGTCCGTATGCGAATTGATAATTGTCCGGCAGCGGAATGGTCCGTGGCGAAGGTGAGATAGCCAGACGCATCATGCAGCTTTGGGTCGCCTCGTCGACACACCATTTCAAGGCCGCTTTCGTTTCAATGGCATTGGCGGGTTCAATCGAAATTATGTTCGGCAGAGCGCCGAAGAGCGATATATCCCGCAGGCTTTGATGAGATTTGCCCGGGCCTGCGGGAATGAGTCCGGCATAGTGACAAACATAAATGATTTTAGTTTTCTCAGTGGCATTGTTGTATATCTGTTCATTGGCGCGGGAAGCCAGAAACACACCGAACGAGTTGACAACCGGCAATAGTCCCTGCAGGGCCAGACCGCCGGCAGTCGAAACCATGTCCTGTTCGGCGATGCCGGATTCGATAAAGCGTTGCGGGAAGGCATTTTCAAAAAGCCGTAACCCGCAGTCGGCAGACAAATCAGCGTCCATAACAACCAAATCCTCTCTTTTAGAGCCGACTTCGACAAGTGCCTCGCCATAGGCGTTGACCACCTTTTCGGCCGTGTCTTTGAGCTTAACCCGATTTTTGTCCCTGGTTTCGATAACTTCAGACGTTAAATCATCCAGACCGGCACCTTGCAGTCGCTTATTTATTTTTTCGGTAAGCTCCCGGTAGCCGGCTTCAAAGGATTCATCATCGGGAGCACCGGCATGCCATTTATATAAAAACGCTTCGTCCGGCAATTCCGTCGGTCCCTCCATGAAAGAAATACCCTTGCCTTTGACCGTGTCAGCTATCAGTACTTTGGGCTTGTCGGTGATCTGCTTGAACCTGGTAAACACATCCTCCAAAGCTGCAAAGTTGTGTCCATCGCAATGCTCCACATGCCAGCCGAAAATTGTGAACTTGGCCCTCAGATCCCCCAAATCAATGATGTACTGCAGGGCTTTGTCTGACTGGAACTTGTTATGGTCAATAATGACGGTTAAATTGTTAATTTTCTGGTGTGTCGTTGTTTGCAGAGATTCCCAGATTTGGCCTTCCTGGAGTTCTCCGTCACCGGTCATCACCATGACTCGCCCGCCGGCCTTGTTTGCGTTTTTTGCCCAGGCCATGCCTTTGGCTTTCGAGATGCCCATACCCAGTGAGCCCGAGTTGGCCTCAATACCGGTAATACTGACGTCCGGGTGACCGTGGGTGCCGCCGTGACGTCTCAGGTTGATGAACTGCTCTTCTGAAATCAGGCCCATCGCATATAACACCGCGTAGTGTCCGGGCGCATCATGACCTTTGGAGGAAAAATAAATGTCCCGGTCAGGATGGGAGATACCTACCTCGGTAATATTCATCTCGGCGAAGTACAACGCAGTCACAATATCCAGCGAGCTGAAACTGGATCCCAGATGTCCGGAACCGGCACGTTTGACAGTGGCGATGGCATTGGCGCGGCACATGTCAGCCAATATTTGCAGTTTCATATGTTTGTCAATGTTAGCGGCGCGAATGCGCTCAAATTCATTTTTAGGAATGAGTCTTATTTCGATCATTATAGCCACAGCTCCTTTTTTATAATACTGTAAAGTTCATTTGCCCTTCGGACCATAGTATCGCGTGCGATTTTCACTCCGTTTAAAAAAAGACGGAGCGAGACGACATCAATTAATATTCAATTTGCAATCTTTAATCTTCAATTCCGTTTTGTCCAGTTCCGGAGTATGCAGGTTGGGTTACTCTGGGTAACTTTGCAATGCCACTTTGGACCATATGTTCGGCAAGCTGCCAGTCGTATCCATTATTGACGTCAAATCCCTCATAATCGGTGGTAAAGAACGGCATGACCACGTTGCCCGCGATGGTGCCATCTTTGAGCACAACCCGTGACCAGGCAATTTCCAGACTTGCATTTTGAATGTATATCTCCGGTAAAGAGGGATATTGACAGCTGTGCCAAGGTTTTTCAGCGGGTCCTAACGGCAGCAGCGGCATCATCCGATTGCCCCGCACCACCCACATTTTACCAGGGTGTTGGCGGCATTTTTCCACCGCTCGCAAAGAGTCAACACCGATTTGGGTCGAAAATTCATGCCACGCCCGTTGAATGGTTTCCGCCAATCTAAACGGGCTGGTCGGTCGCAAAATACTGAAGCAGTCATAGGTGCGACCGGCATCTTGCAGACGGCCAAGCGTATACTGCAACCATTCGATGTCGGCGGATTGGTCGCCTGCCAACTCGGGGGGGCGCAAAAACGGTACCTGGGCCCCATAATATTTTACAATTTCAGCATAGTGTTCTGAATCCGTTGACACGATGATATCCTTGAAAATACCACTGCCCAGAGCGGCTGCAATTGTATAGGCAACAACCGGATGGCCGGCCAACATTCTTATGTTTTTGTCCGGCACACGCTTTGAACCGGACCGGGCCGGTATCAGGGCGACGATGTTGATGTCTCTGTCTGCCACTTATTTCCCCCTGGAAATGACGAATGGCGATTGACGATTGATGGATGTCGCTTTGATCCGTCATTTAAGTAATTAAATTTAAAATGATAGCATTCCTTAATTATTCATCAGTCCTTCGAAATTTTTCATTCCTAAAGTTTTTCCGGATCTACATTTATGATGATGTTTTTCAAATCCGAGTAAACATCCAGGGCTTCCGTTCCGGGCTCCCGGGTGCCGTTGCCGGATTGCTTCAGTCCGCCGAAAGGCATATGCGGTTCGCTGCCAAAGGTTCCGGCGTTGACAACTGATACGCCTGCCTGGATTTTCTGACAAAACTCCATGGCGCGGTGGAAGTTGAGGGTATGAATACAGGCAGTAAGGCCATACGGCGACGCATTGGCCAGCTGCAAAGCTTCCTGAAAATCACTAACCCGGTAGAGGCAGGTGATGGGGCCGAACAGCTCGACGGTGGAAATATCATCTTTGGGATCGGCGCTTTCAATTATGGTCGGTGCTAGATAAAAACCTCCGGCATGCGCCGCGTCGTCGAGACGGTAACCGCCGGCTAGTACCACAGCCCCTCTCTGTTGCGCCGCTTGAATAGCATCAATCATATTTGCAAGTTGTTTTTCATTGATGACCGGACCGAGATCATCGGCATTGTCCGGCCCGACCTTAAGCTGTTTCGTGCGTTCGACCAGCATATCTCGGAACCGATCATAAACCGAATCAAAAACGATGATGCGACTGCCCGAGGCACAGCGCTGACCGGCATTGCTAAATGCCGACAGCAAGGTCCATTTGGCAGCTGATTCCAGATCGGCATCGTCACAGACGACGAGCGGATTTTTGCCGCCTAACTCGAGCGACACCTTAGCCAACCGTTCGCCGGCAATTGATGCGATCCGTCGACCCACGGCGGTTGACCCGGTAAAACTGATCACATCCACGTCCGGGCTGGCAACCAGTGGCGCGCCGGCTTCCGTGCCGTATCCCTGGATAACATTGAGAACCCCCGGCGGCAGCCCCGCTTCGTGTGCCAGGCGGGCGAAATACC
>JASFFJ010000214.1:0-10584 GCA_050124355.1 Desulfobacterales bacterium
AAATATTTTCAACCGGAGGAATATAGCCGGATTCAGGATCTGATAGCCAAGTCCAGTGCGGAGCGCACGAAATACATGGAAACCGTCAAAGGCTATATCCAAAAAAAGATGGATGAGGCCCATTTGAAATGCGAAGTATTGGGACGTAATAAAAATTATTACAGCATTTTCAACAAGATGGTCACCCAGAACCTTCCTTTCGAAGAAATCTATGATATTATCGCCTTCCGTATTGTCCTCGATTCTATTACCCAATGTTATGAGTCCCTGGGACTGATTCATTCCATGTGGAAACCCATTGATCACAAGTTCAAGGACTATATCGCACGTCCCAAAGCAAATATGTACCAGTCCTTGCATACCACGGTTGTCGGACCATTTGGTGAGCGTATCGAAATCCAGATTAGGACCCGGGAGATGGATCGGGTGGCCAAGTCCGGCATCGCCGCGCACTGGAGTTATAAAGAAGGCAAACGTGTTGATGAAAATATCAGTGAAAAATTTGCCTGGATCCAAGACATCGTCGAAAATCAGGAAAATTTTCGGGACCCCGGCGAGTTTCTGGAAAATGTGCGCATTGATCTATTTCAGGATGAAGTGTACGTATTCACGCCTCGCGGTGAGATCAAAACCCTGGCAAACGGCGCTACCACGGTTGATTTTGCCTATATGATTCATACGGAAGTCGGCAATCAATGTACCGGCGCTAAAGTGAACGGTCAGTTGGTACCGCTGACCTATCAATTGAAAACAGGTGACATCGTCGAGATTATAACCTCGAAAAATCATCCCCCCAGCAAAGATTGGTTGAAATTTGTCAAAACCGTCAAAGCCCGATCAAAGATCCGTCAATGGATAAAAACCCAGGAAAAAGAGCGTAGTATTACTTTAGGCCGGGAGATGCTTGACAAGGCTTTTCGCAAGGAAAAGCTTAATTTTAACAGCCTGGCGAAGAACGAAGAGTTGGCCGACGTCGCGGCTCATTTTGGTTTTAAAACCAATGATGATTTGATCGCCAATGTGGGATACGGCAAAATTACACCTCTGCAGGTAGTACGTAAATTTGCTCCCAAACCAAAGGCGGAAGATGTTCCGGAATCGATATTCAATAAACTCATAGGGCGGGTAAATCGCAAAAAAAAGCTCAAAACCGGTGTGCTCGTCAAGGGAGTCGATGATATTCTGATAAAGTTTGGGAAATGCTGCCAACCGGTTCCCGGCGATAGCATTGTCGGCTATATTACCCGTGGATACGGGGTGACGGTGCATCGCACTAATTGCGTTAATGCGCTGGAAATGAATCCCGAGCGCCAAATCGAAGTCGATTGGAATCAGGAGGCTAGTGAGATGTATCCGGTGAAGATTCGGATTATTTCACATGATCGACAAGGTTTGTTGGCGGATCTTGTCGGCAATATCAGCAAATATGGCGCCAATATCCTCCATGCCAGCTCGGATACCCGTGACAGCCAAATAGTTGACAGCTTTTTTACCATCGGTGTGGAGGATATCAGCCACTTGGAGAAGATTTTATCGGCTGTTAGGAAGGTTAAACTCGTACAGGATGTAAAAAGGATCGGCTAAGTCCATCGATTTATAGATGCCATGACACGTTTATTCAGACTTCGGCCGAGCTCAGTCGAGGGCCTCAGGACTTCATGCTGAGTGAGCAATTATGTTGAATTGGTCAATAATTCCGTGTCACTGCTATTGCGAATCGAAGTACTAAGCCGCCTTTACCACATATCCGGACTTGATACAGCTGGTGCAGGCAACGATTTTTTTGACTTGGCCTTTTGAAATCGTTCGGACCCTCTGTAAATTCGGGTTAAACCTGCGTTTGGTTACATTATGAGCATGGCTCACATTGTGACCCACCATGGGTTTTTTACCGCATATTTCACATACCCTGGACATGATTTTTCTCCCTCACCATAAATCTAAGAATCATAAATAAGCTGGATCGCTGAATGAGAGATCCAGCGTTTCCAAAACAAGGCAACTTACACCAAAGTTGAAGAGGTGTAAAGCGTTTTTTACTCCTGATCTTCGGATAACGAGGCTTCACATATGGCAATATACTCCAGGGCTTCCTGATGATATCCCACATCTGGATAATTGGAAAGAACCGACATGAATCGGTTCAAAGCGGCTTTGTAGTGTTTGGACTTATAGTAAAACAAACCGATATAGTAATCATTTCCAGCCAAGCTTTTTAAACATTTTGGAATATGCTCAGCAGCGCTGCGTGCATATTGATCATTGGGAAATTGTTTGGTTAAACGCTGAAAGGTTTCAAGTGCCTTGCGGGCAGGCATTTGATCACGATCTATGGTGTCGATCTGATCGTAATAGCAAAGCCCGATTTGATAGACGACATAGGGGATTGCTTCGTTTCGCGGATGAAGCTTCTCAAATTCCTCATATGCAAAAATGGCCTCTTCGTACTGCTTTAGATGATAATGAGCGTCGGCAATTTTTAGTTCAGCCAGAATTGCGTACTTGGAAAAGGGATACAGGTCTTTTAATTGCTGAAAATTTTCGATGGCATCATTGTAGTCACCGTCTTCAAAGGCATCCATTCCGTCCCACGCCAGTTGCTGGGCAGATCCTGCTTCCTCTTTGCCGGTGAAGGAATCCCACGACTTTTTCAGCGCAGAGCATCCGGATGCCAGAAAAAGTATGATGATTCCAATAACAATGAGGCGTTTCATGTCTCGACATATGAATGGTTGCAGGTTCAAGGTTCAGAGGTTATGAAATGACGACTTCCGTGTCTTAACAATAAACAGTTCGGATTGGCCGCTTTCAGCCATTGGGCGAAACATGGTAGTGGATCCGATTGACGCGCTTTAATATAGTTAGATACGATTTAAGGCACTTTAACCGGGAACCGTAAACGTTGAACCGATTAACTCAGGTTACAATAATTTGTTGACAGCTTCTTCCAATTTTGATTTGGCGACCATACCCGTGATTTGTTCAACGACGTCGCCGCCTTTAAAGAAAATGAGGGTGGGGATAGCCTTTATTCCGAATTTTCCAGGCGTGACAGGACTGTTGTCAACATTGCACTTCGTAAATTTTATCTTATCACCAAATGAATTTGCGAGGTCTTCAACTACCGGCCCAATGGCTTTACAGGGGCCACACCAGGGCGCCCAGAAATCAACCAAGACCGGTTTTTCGGATTGCAATACCTCAGCTTCAAAATTGCCGTCATCAATCTCCATGATACCTTCTGCCATAATTTTTAATCCTTTCCTTTGAATTCACAATTGAATCATTATAGTTATGAGGAAGTACCTTGTCAACCTCGGCGGGCTATCCTATTATTTTATCGACAATATTCCATCATTCCTGTATTCCATTATTCCAGCTGAGTTTTATAAGTCCTTATTCGGACCGGGAAGGAGATCTACAAAATGGCTGGAAAAATTCGTATTGGGGCGCTCATTTCAGGTAGTGGAACCAACCTGCAGGCGATTATCGGCGGCTGTGATGATGGCAAGATTGACGGACAGATGGCTTTCGTCGGGTCCGATGATCCTGAAGCCCTTGGCCTGCAAAGGGCCCGAAAAAAAAACATTCCCACCTTCGTGGTTGATTATAAATCAATCATCCGGGAGGTCAGAGATGAACCTGCTAAGGCGGTTTTGCCAGACGATTTTGATTTCAGGCAAATATTTGCGAAACAAACCTTTTTTTCGGATCAGAATGATCCGGTCAAGGGTCAGTTTTTCCTTCAGACCCGTGCAATTGCTGAAGCCAGACTTCTGGAGGCGATGCAGCCCTATCCCTATGACCTTGTTGTATTGGCCGGTTTTATGCGAAATTTAACTCCTTATTTTATTGACCGGGTGAATACCGTCGCCAGTAAGCCGCGAATTATGAATATTCATCCGGCTCTGCTGCCGGCTTTTGCCGGACTTGACGGATATGGGGATACCTTTCGCTATGGATGCAAGGTCGGCGGTTGCACCGTGCATTTCATCGATTATGGCGAAGATACAGGACCGATCATCGGTCAGCGGGCATTTCAGATCCGCCCCGAAGATACCATCGATTCGATTCGAGAAAAGGGGCTAAATTTGGAATGGGAGCTTTATCCTGAATGTATCCAGCTGTTTGCTGCGGGTCGCATCAGAGTGGTCCGCAGGGAATTTGACCTGGGCAAGGGTAAGAAGATGGTTAGAAGGGTCGTGGCGATAGAGGACTAGAAAAAGGGAAACTAAGAAGTTGAGAAGGTCAGAATGTGGGATTACATAACTTCTCAGCTTCTTCACTTCTTATCTTTTATCCGGCTAAAGGTATGACCTGGCTCCCAGGTACCGGGATTTATAGTATTTGTTTGACATGGAAGAGATGCGAATTTTGCGGCCCCTACCGGGTGCATGCAGGAAGTTATTATTCCCTATATAGATGCCCACATGGGAAACTCTCCCGTCGCCGTTGGTAGCAAAGAAAACCAGATCGCCGGTTAACAATTTACCTGGATCGACCGGTATGCCGGATTTCCATTGTTGCCGTGACGATCGCGGAAGTTCCAATCCGTTTAATTGGTAAACGACCATGGTCAGCCCGCTGCAATCAAAACCTGTTTTAGACGATTCTCCTCCCCAGCGATAACGAACCCCAATGAACCGGTTTGCGGTTCTTACTATTTCTTTTCTGAGATGCGCCTTATCTTTGGCTCCGGGCGCTGCCCTGCCGGAAGATCCTGGTGCGATAAGGTAGTATTCATCGATAATTCCAGCAGTTTTAAGGTTCTCGGCCTTTCGCCGGGCAGTGTTGACTGTTGGGTAGTTGCCAACACGCACCTGATAGAGGCCGGACTGGCTGCGAAAATGGTAGGCGTTTAATCCCTGGGATTTTAGTTTTTCGGTAAACCGCACGGCATTGTCTTGGCTAGCAAAAGCGCCGACCTGAATGATGTGACCCATTGCGGGAAGCGGCTTTGTCAAAGGTATTTGAGAATTATCCGGCGAAATTTTCGCCCCACTGCCGCAACCCAATGTAATGGATAAAATTGCCACGGACAGTGGGATGATAACCTGTCGCCATCGTGGCGCCTCAATTGCGTGCTGACATTGGATAACCGTATGCATAAATATTATGTACTCATTCAAAAATATTCAATTAAGGCGATACGCCTATCAACACTTTCACGATCACCGGAAAAGCAACAAATGTGCCGACAGAACTGCCCAAATTGGTGAATACAACCACCAACAGAATTCGTGTCACCTTATTTTTCCAAAATCCCCGCACCGAAAGGATGTCATCGGGAAGACTTTCTAGATCTTTTACTTTTGGCTTACGTGAAAATGCCTCGACAAGCCCTGAGACCCAGCCGGCGGCAATCATTGGGTTTAATGAGGTTAAAGGTGCCGCCAGCATGGAAGCGACAATTGTGACCGGATGCGCTAGCGCAATAATGGCTCCAAGGCCAGCTAATATAGCATTGGCAGTAATCCACCAGACAATCATATCCTTACCGGCCTGTTTGCCTCCGAAAAAAAAACCAGCGATAAACATCGCCATGATGGCGGCAGGGATGAGCCACTTTAGGATTCCGGTAATTTTTTTCTTGGGCGGCAGCCGTTCGAGGGACGGGATATCAACATCAGTGTTCCAGTTTTTCTTGATTCCCGGAATATGCCCGGCACCGACAACCGCTACTATTTTTTGACCGGGGGCCGTTCGGATTTTAGCGGCAAGGTACTGGTCTCGCTCATTGATCAGAATATCTTTTAAGACCGGTAAGGATTTACCTACTTCGGTCAGTAAGGTTTCGAGAACATCCTCCTGCTTCATTTTTTCAATATCTTCTTCCTTGATTTCATCAACATCACCCAGCGAAAGGATCAATTGAAACAAAAGCTTGATTTTATTCCATAACCCCATTTCCCGCCAGGTGCGTGACAGGGTGGTTCGAATATCACGATCTGCCAGATGAACCGCAGCATCGACTTCATCCGCTGTTTCGATAGCGGCGATCATTTCTTCACCGGGCTTGATGTTCAGTTTTTTAGCGATCCGTTTCTGAAACGATGCCAGTAAGAGATTTGAGAGCAAAAGAAACGATTTCTTTTCTTTAATAATTTTGACGATGTCCGTCTCCTGCCAGCGCTCCTTTTGGCGGATCGACTGGTACCTGGACTGGCACAGTTCAACACAGACGGTATCGGGGCGTTCTTCCTGAATTACCCTGGTAACTTGTTCTGCACTTTCCCTGGAAACATGGGCGGTGCCTACCAAAATGACCTGTTTGTTATCATATTCGAGATGGTGCACCATTTTAGAGTCGTCCGGTGTTGACATAAGGTTAAGTTTTCCCTTTATTTTTTTAGATTTAAATAATATGACATATGAATCGGTAAGGCAAGCTGAATCTAGCGTGCAGGCGGTGACGATGTGAAGATAACCACCAGCAGTTGACTACTGCCGACGGGAAAATCCGAGAATTTTTTATGCTGATTTATGATGACATTTACTCATGGGAAGGCTGGGGAGGGAAGTTGCGCTTGGCCAGTGGAAAATGCCGGTTGCGTGTCTTTGATCTTAAAAAAGGCAATAAAAAGGGGCTGACACATCTAAAGCCAATGATCGTTATTGTCTCGGATGTCGACGGAAGCCCGATGTCGGTTAGAAGCTGCAGCGGCCATATCGCTACCAGTATTGCCAGGCAATTCAAGATCAAACCCAATCAGATGCTGTTTATCGAGTATTATCCGCAAACGGTATACGGTCAGCAGCGAGAACATAAGATTTTGGAAAAATATGATCTTGTCGAATTCAGCTGGCACCAGGACAAAGCCATCGAACCCAAATGGCGAACGCTGAAATCGCCCCTTTTGGATATGGTCGAAGAGTTGGTGGAAGCAAATAGTCCCCAGCGCATGGCGTAGAATTCATTATAGGATATCGCAAGGTTTAATAAGGTACGTAAAATGAAGTAAAAACAAGCTGGAGAGCCAAACAAACACGTTGCACTCATTCCTTCTGACCGGTCTGGGCTTCTTCGGCGGCGGTTTGTGCTTCTTGGGCTGCTTTTGCAGCTTGCTCAACAGCTGCCTGTGCCTCAGCCCGGGAGGCTTCGGTTTCTGCTTTGATACGGTCAATACGTTTTCTAAACTGCTTTCTTTTCTCCTTGGTGGAGGAAAGACGACGAATATATTCGTTGTTGTATTCGAATTCTTCTTCTGCTTGTTTCACGGCTATTCTAGCCCGTTTTTCAGCGTTTTTGGCTTTTATCTCAGCCTGCCGCGCTTTTTCTCGTTGTCTTTCTTTATCAAATTTACGGCGCAGTTCTTCCTTTTGTTTTTGAATCGCCTCTATTTCCTGGGGGCTCTTTTTATCATATTCAATCACCTCGATATTTTCTACCCTGTCTGGTTTGGGGGGTGGCTGGTCGGATAAAATTACAACCCCGTTTTTGTCGGTCCAGGTATAGATCCTTTGGGCGCTAAGACTTACTGCTGTCAATAAAGTCAGAAGAAGGCTGACCGTTATGATTAGAGGTTTCATTCGGATCTCCCGTGATTTTAAAATGAGTTTAAGAAAATTGATTCCTAACCAGATTCCAGTCCTGCTTTCAGATTATAGCACCCACAGTCGGAAGGTGAGAGGAGCTGTCTTCAAATATTGAATGAATAGCAAGTTTATTTAATTTTCTTACAATAGTATGGATTCATTTTAAAACTGTCAAACGAGCCTTTGATTATAGAAGAATCAAACGGTCGCAAAAAGCAAAAAACCCATGTAGCAGGCAACAAGCATGCTAAAAAATCAGTCTGTTAAACGCTGAACACTCGACCATATGCTTTTATCATTCCGAATTTCGCCTTCCCGCTTCTAATTTCCAATTCCTGTCATCCGACCTCTGTAATCTATCATTTGGCCTCTGTCCGCTACCATCTGTCAATTGTTTTCTTGCCTCCAGAATGTTTTTAATTTCTCGGCGAACTGTTTCTGATCTTGCACTCTGATGGGCTGCCATTCAACGGGAAACAAAGATCGATATCGATGGGTGGCATAGCGTTGGTCAATTAATAGAACGACACCGCGGTCGTTTTCGGTGCGAATCACCCGCCCGGCAGCCTGGAGCACCCGGTTAATACCCGGATACTGATAGGCATATTCAAAGCCGGAATTATCGGAGGAGGTAAAATAGTGCTTGATCAATTCATTTTCCAGAGAAATTCCGGGAAGACCGACACCCACCACGACTGCTCCGGACAAGTAGTCACCCACGAGGTCAATGCCTTCGCTGAAAACACCTCCCATCACGGCAAACCCCACTAGTGAATTGGTTGAAGTATGCCGGAAGCGGTTTAGAAAATCATCTCTTTCGGATTCGCTCATGCCCGGAGTTTGAATCATAATTTTGCTGTCGGGGTCATGGGGTTTAAATGATTCATATACCATCATCATATACTTATATGATGGAAAGAATATTAGATAGTTGCCTTTCCTCTGGTTGATCAGCGTGTGGATCGCCTGCAACACCTCCAATCTTGTTTTTTCCCGATCCCGATATAGGGTGGAAATCCTGTCTGATATAAAAATGTATAGATTTTCGCTGGGAAAAGGTGAAGGTATGATTATACCGGCGGCGTCTCCATTGCAGCCCAGGATTTTTTTAAAGTAGGACATGGGCGTCAATGTGGCAGAAAAAAAGATTGCAGCCCTGCAGCGTTTCAAGGCGTTCATTAACTGGGCGGAAGGGTTAATGCAAAACAGCTTGAGCTTCAAATCCTTTTTGAGTTTTTCATAACAGCTCGCATAGTTTTCATCATATTTTTCAGCTACCCGCAGAAAACCTGAAACTACAAAAAACAAATCAAGCAATTCTTCGCGAAACGGCGCTTTGATGTTGCGGGACAACCAGCGTTCCGTAACTCCAAGAAATCCGACCAAGATGGGAAACAGCTTATCCGGTGGCTGTTTTGTATGACGGGCACGGCCGCTTTTTTCACATTGTTTTCTTTCTTTAACCAACCAAGCGTTCACCTTACCAAGGATTTTGTATATTCCTGGAATTTCATTGCGAATGGCGCGCCGCATATCCAGCATCGGCTGCTTGAAGATCTCCGCCGAATACATTTCCCGGGAACGGTCGACCAGATTATGGGCTTCATCTATCAATAGCGTGTAATCATTGTTTTTTTCCTGAAAAAAGCGACGCAAAAAAACTCTTGGATCAAAAGCATAGTTGTAGTCACATATGATGCAGTCCGCCCAGTACGACAGTTCCAAGGTAAACTCAAAGGGGCAGACCTGATGAGCCTTGGCTATTGATTCTACCGCTGTTCGGGTGAAGGCGTCCTGGCGAAATATATCATTGAGGGCCTCATTGATGCGGTCAAAGTATCCCCGGGCAAATTCACATTCTTCCGGGTTACAGGCCCTTTCGGAATTAAAGCAAATTTTGTCTTTAGCTGTGATGGTCAGGGATTTAATTTTGAGCTGTTTTTTGCGTAATTCGTCCAGCGCTTTTTCCGCAGCGATTTTCCCGGTGGTGCGGGCTGTCAGGTAAAATATTTTGGTATTCAATCCTTTGGCCATGGCCTTTACCGACGGGAAAATGACTGCCATGGTTTTTCCGATTCCGGTGGCGGCTTGGGCGAGCAGCTGACCGCCATTTTTGACTGTTCGGTAAACATCCACCGCCATTTTTCGTTGACCCGGACGATAATTGTCGAAAGGAAATTTCAGGCTGCGGATGGATTCATCACGCAATCGTTCCCATTTTACAAGGGTTTGAGCCCAGCTGAGGTAACCGGCGATCAAATTCTGAAAAAATAGTTCCAGCTCGATTATGGTAAATTGCCGTTCAATGCTGCGGATTTCTGCGGTATCGATCTGATAGTAGGTCAGCTGCGTGCCGATTTCGCTCAGGCCGTGCTCTCTAGCATAGATGTAGGCATAGCATTTAACCTGACCCCAGTGAATGGGATCCTTGTTCGTTAGGTAGTATTCCAGGTTACGAGTGGTTGTTTTGATCTCTTCAATTAATACCCGATCCGTTTCAAGAAAAACGCCATCAATCCTACCGCCGACAGTTAGGATAAACATTTCAGTTTCAATCTGATGGGAGACGGCAACTTCAGCAAAATAATTTTCCGGACGCGATTGCTGAAGTTTTTGGTGAATTCGAATGGCATCTACCGGACGGGTGGTGGATAAAAATTCAAATGCCAGATCACCGGTGCGCAATACGTGTGCAACGATATCCCTAACTGCTATTTTTAGTGATTTTTTCAAGGATTACGCTAGAATTGAAATGACCTGCAAATTAAAAGCTTGTCATTATGTTTGCACTTGAATTATGCTTCGATCAAGTTGAATACTGGATCCTCCGGCTCGGAGATCCTATGGCTCGGAGAGGAGGAATATTATCGATTGTAATTAAAAAAGGCAACGCGAGACGATACCATAAAGCTTCAATCTTTAATCGTCAATAATCAATTCCCCGACAAATCAGAATTGACGTTTCGCTACAACCAGCTAATTTCAGGGCTCCTAACCCCAATTGGAAAAACTTCTCGAGAAGCCCTGATATCTAAAGAACCCACAAAA
>JASFFJ010000215.1:0-10539 GCA_050124355.1 Desulfobacterales bacterium
TAGAAGCGCCCAAGTTTACCCTATAAATGGGGGTTATAGAAACTTTTTTGAAAAAAAATACACGTTCAGTGTATTAGATAAATTTTAAATCAAGAAGTGTGCCAAAATTGGCAATTGTTGGACTCATAGAAGAATAAGTCATTGTTATAGTAAGCTAAAAGCAATCTGTTTGTTACCGTTCTGCAATCAGGTCACCCATATTTTTGATACGTATGAGACAATTTTTACCAACAGCCAACAGCATAGTTTAATATGGATCCCCACTTGGATCTAAACCGTCAATGATTTGTGGCTGTTTCAAATATGCTTTTGGAGCAAAAATGTCTCACGAAACATAAAAATAAGTCGACGGCGGCACCCATGGTTTTCAATATTAACATCGTCGTCATTCAATCTTAACCGCAACTTTTCAGTGATTTTTTATTGACAGCTTTTTGGAATCTGATGTATCTGATATAATTAATCGGAATAAGAAACGCCTTCTCTTTCAAGTCTTCCGCATCCATTCTTTTGTTAGGTCAATTAACTACCCCGCTGTTAGCCACGGGGTATCAAAGAGGATAAAATCCATCTTAACTCAGCAAGCCGCGGGGAGTCTAACCTGATGTATGAGACATTAACCTGCCATCGTTCAATAATTCCAGGGTTACTGACCTCAGACGGTAAAGCTTACCGGCAGGCTCTGGTAATAAAGGAACCTCTAAAATTTGTAGAAAAATTAAGCGTAAATTTACGACACATCAGTAGTTCAGAATTTTAAGGAAAACTATATGCCTGATGTAAAAGGATTAATTAGCGCGTATATGGCCAAGGCCCGGGCCGCACAGCAACAAATTGAAAACTATAGCCAGGAACAGATCGATGAGGTCTGTCTTTCGGTTGGCTGGCAAATGTACAAGGACGACAATATTGCCGAGTGCGCCAGAGTGGCTGTAAAAGAAACCGGAATGGGCGTTGTTGAAGACAAAATAAAAAAACACAAGGTTAAAGTGGGCGGGGTTTGCCGAGACATTTTAGGGGCCAAGACGGTTGGCGTCATTGAACGCAACGAAGCCACCGGCATCACCAAATATGCCAAACCGGTCGGCGTCATCGGAGCTTTGACGCCGGTCACGAATCCAACGGCCACCTGCGGCAGCAATGGCGTGGGTATTCTAAAGGGACGCAATGCGGTCATTTTTGCACCGCATCCCCTCGCGAAAGTACCGTGCAAACTAGCCTGCGAGTTTATGCGCAATGGCCTCAAAAACGTCGGAGCCCCTCTCGATCTGGTCCAATACATCAAAGAGCCCAGTATCGACATGAGCCAGGAGCTGATGCGACAGGTAGATTTGGTGATGGCCACCGGCGGTGCGCCGATGGTCAAAGCCGCCTATTCGAGCGGAACACCGGCCTATGGGGTGGGACCGGGCAACCCGGTCATTATTGTGGCCGAAGACGCCGATCTTGCCGATGCGGCCGAGAAAATAACTATCAGCAAAACCTTTGATAATGCCACGTCATGCAGTTCGGATAATTCCGTCGTGATTCATGAAAGTGTGTTCGACCCCATGGTGAACGAGTTTGTCAAGCAGGGCGGCTATCTATGCAGTCAGGCCGAGAAAGAAAAGCTTGAGCGATGGATGTGGACGCCGACCCAAAAGACCGGGCATCTGGCCCTGAACGTGAAGGTTGTTGCCGTTTCAGCCAAACAGATTGCAAAGGATGCCGGCATTCAGGTACCGGACAATACCCGGATGCTCATGGTCATGGGCAAAAATCCCGGTCTGGGACGGTTCAGCGGTGAGAAGATTTCGCCGGTGATGGCCCTGTGGAGGTATCAAGCATTTGACGAGGCCCTCGAAATGGTCAAGAAAATGCACGCCTATGCCGGGGTGGGGCATTCCTGTGGCCTCTATTCATTTAATCAAGACTACATTCACAAGGCCGCTGCCGAACTGAAGGTAAGCCGGGTTCTGGTGCGTCAGGCCCACGCCCCCTCGGCCGGCGGCAGTCTCTGGAACGGCATGCCTTCGACGGTATCCCTGGGTTGCGGAACCTGGGGCGGCAACATTACCACTGAAAACCTGCATTGGAAACATTTCATCAATGTAACCTGGCTATCGGAGCCGATCGAACCTGCCAGTGTGCAAGATGAGGATATTTTTGGTAGGCTGTGGGAGAAATACGGGAAGTAAGGAACTACCGTAACCGTTCATGGGTTCAGGGTTCAGCGTTCAGGGTTAAGGAAAAAGAGGGCATTAAATACCCAAAGTCCTCGTATAAATGAGCATTCTTCTAAATAATTGTCAATTTGGTTCCGATTCTTTGAATAGGCTCGACGAGGCTGACGCTTTTGTCGTAAATGCGCATCCCGAATATAGGCTAGAGACGAGAATGGAACCTCGAACCTTTGAACCCGTATACGCTTTCGAACTACTTAACCAAGATCTGCAAGGAGAATCAAATGATTGATTTAAGAAGTATTCCATCTGGCAAAGAAGATTTGGATTCATACGAAGTGGAGCATAATTTCCAGTCCTGGTCGTTTCAACCGGCCCAATCCCCTATGCGGGTGGTTTCGGCCAAAGGGGTACGATTTACCACCGAGGACGGTCGCGAAAGATTGGATTTCAGTTCCTGTTTCGTGAGCCATAATATCGGTCATCAGGACGTGCGTGTGACAGCGGCAATCTCCGACCAGGCCAATAGCCTGTGTTCGTTTGCGCCAAGCTTATCCACCAAACCCAGAGCGCTTTTAGCCAAAATGCTGGCGGAGGTGACACCGGGAGACCTTTCGCGGACATTTATTTCCCTGGGCGGCACCGAAGCCAATGAAGCGGCGGTTAAGATTTGCCATCAGTTTACCGGACGACGAAAAATGTTGACCCGCTACCGAACCTATCACGGCGGTACGGCGACATCCATGTCACTTTCCTCGGGAGACTCCCGGGGATGGTTTCAGGTGATGGGCGGCACCGAGATGGTCACCGTTCCCCAACCATACTGCTACCGATGCATGTTTGGGCAAACCTATCCTGAATGCGATCTGCAGTGCGTAAAGTATATCGACGAGGTCATCGAATTGGAGGGCGGCAGTGAGAAAGTGGCGGGCATCATCTGTGAACCGGTCACCGGGGCCAACGGCATCATTGTGCCGCCGCCGGAATATTTTCCGCGACTCAGAGAAATTTGTGATCGATGGGATACTTTATTGATTACCGACGAGGTAATGAGCGGTTTCGGCAGGACGGGCAAGTGGTTTGCGGTGGATCACTGGGACGTGGTGCCGGATATTATGACCATGGCCAAGGGGCTTAGCGGCGCATATGTACCGCTGGGGGCTACGGTGGTGCGCAAACACATCGGAGATCGTTTCAAGGAGCAATTTTTCAGCCATGGTGCCACTTATGCCGGACATGCCCTTGGCTGTGCCGCCGCCCTTGCCGTCATCCCCATTTACCAGGAAGACAATCTCATCGAGAATTCAGCAAAGATGGGCAATTATCTCCTGGAAAAGGCGCTGGAGCTCAAAGATAAGCATCCCTGTCTGGGGGATGTGCGCGGATTGGGTCTGTTTGTGGGTCTGGAGTTGGTGAAAAATAAAAAGACGCGTGAGCCCATCATGCCGCTGGCTGCTAAAGTTCGTCCGGGCATGAACCCCAAACTGGAGGTGGCCAAGAAACTGGGCGAATTGGGAATGATGGCCATGGCAGCAAACCCCGGCAATGTGATTGCCATGGCGCCGGCCCTGATTGTCACCAAAGATGAAATCGACGAAGGCATTGCCATTATGGACCAGGCCTTGGAAGTTGCCGATGCCTATACCGAAGCTTGATTCAACAAGCTGTTGACACCCTTCTATCTCTCTGATACGGGTACGAAGGGTCTTATACTGGCGATTAGGGACCGGTTCTCTATATTTTACGGCCAACAAGACAGGCAATTAATTTTTAACCCAAAGGAGGTAAATCATGAAAAAAAGTATCTGGTCAAGCGTTTTCGTAGTTGTCTTAACCATCGGATTGGTGTTGTCCCTGTCCTTAACGGTTCAGGCCAAGATGGCCTGGAAGATGGCCCTTGGCGATGCGCCCGGCGCAGCCCAGTGGGAAGTCGGTAAAACCTTTGCCGACAAGTTGGCCGAGTACAGCAATGGCGAGGTGGAGGTTCAATTGTTTCCCACCTCCCAGCTTGGTTCGGAGCAGGAAACCGTGCAGAATTGCCGCCTGGGAACCCTCGATTTATCCGTAGTGGCGATTAATAACGTCACGCCGTTTGCGCCCAAAGTAGGCCTATTTACCCTTCCCTACATGATGTTAAGCGCAGAGCAAGCCAGAACCCTGGCCGAAGGGCCAATCGGCGAGGAACTTGTCGAGTCCACCGTAAAAGCGGCCGGTGTTCGGATCATCGCCTGGAGCTACAGTGGTTACAGGGTCTTGAGTAACTCCAAACGTCCCATAAAAAAAGTCGAGGATCTCAAGGGGTTGACCATCCGGGTACCCAAAAACAACATCATGATCAGCACCTATAAGGCCTGGGGCATCAATCCCACGCCCATGGCCTGGGATGAGGTGTTTACGGCCTTGCAACAGAAAGTCATCGATGGTCAGGACACCCCTCTCATCACGCAGTATTTTATGAAATTCTATGAAGTCCAAAAATACGTCACCAAAATACGTTACCTCTTTTTGCTGGAACCGCTGATCATCAGTGAAAAGCTGTTTCGGAAACAGAAACCCGAAATGCAGGAGATGATCCTTAAAGCCGGCAAAGAAGCCTCCGCGCGTAGTTTCCAGTTTCTGATTGAAAAAGAAGATGAGATCGAGGAATTGTTTAAAAAGGAAGGAATGGAAATTACTGAGGCGGCCGACAATGAGAAAGAATGGATTGAGTTGGCGACCAAAGAGGTTTGGCCGAAATTTTACAAGAGTATCGGTGGCAAGGAAAAACTCGATGCTGCCCTGAAAGCGATCGGTCGCTAAGGTCCCAAGCAACCGTTTCATTTACAAACCTACCAGGCGGGGGGCTTTGATCAGCTTTCCGCCTATTTCCTTCTGTTTTTTTCTATGTATCCGGCCCAATAGGTGCAAAATACACGTACCGTACCTAAGAGAGGTGAAAGGATGAAAATCATCAAGCATATTTTTGACCATTTTGAAAGTTACATGACCCAGATATTACTCACCATTTTTATCGTATTGCTGTTTATTCAGATTATTTTACGACAGTTCTTCAGCTACACCATTTCATGGGGTGAAGAGCTAGCCCGTTTTTCCTTTATCTGGTTCGTATTCCTCGGGGCGAGCTATGCCGCACAGTTGGGGGCCCACAACCGGGTCCTGTTTCAATTTAAAAAGTTTTCCAAGAGAACTCAGACTTACTTTGAAGCATTTGCTGATCTGTTATGGCTCATTTTCAATTTTGTGATGATATACAAAAGTATTGTTCTGATCAAAGACATGATGGAATTCACCTATCATTCGCCGACACTTGGCTGGTCTATGGCCTATATCTACATGATCTTTCCCTTGGCCTTCGGATTTATGAGCATCCGGATCCTCCAAGTTAATTATCTGAAATTGGTCAAGAAGGTGGAGATGAAGGATGTAGACCGCTTCGAGGCTGAGGACCTCAAAACCGAAGACGAACGAATTGAAAGGAAAATATCATGAATGTTGTAGCCTTGCTGTTCGGATCATTTGGGTTGCTGCTGTTGATGGGAGCGCCAATTGTGGTGGCGCTTGGCATGTCCACCATGGCAGCGCTGTTTTTCCTTGACAACGATCTGGTTTACCTGGTTCAGGTGGCTTATACGTCGGTCGATTCGTTCCCAGTCATGGCCTTGCCGGCCTTTGTTCTGGCAGGTGCTCTGATGGAGTATGCCGGAATTTCCAAACGTCTGGTGAACCTGGCGGAGGCCGTGGCCGGTCCGGCCACGGGCGGATTGGCCAGTGCCACGGTCCTGGCGTGCCTGTTTTTCGGTGCCATTTCCGGTTCAGGCCCGGCCACCACGGCTGCGGTGGGCATGCTGATGATTCCTGCCATGATCGCTCGCAACTACGACAAGGGGTTTGCGGCCGCCATCACGGCCTCGTCCGGCGGTTTGGGAGTCGTGATTCCCCCGAGCATCCCCATGGTGATTTTCGGCGTCACAGCCAACCAATCGATTGCCAAGCTGTTCATCGCTGGGTTTGTTCCGGGGCTGATGATCGCCGGTGCCATTATGGCGATTAACTATTATCTTTGCCGCAAGAAAGGCTATACCGGAACCATGCACAAGTGGGAGGCCAAAAAGGTATTGAAGGCCTTCAAAGATGGATTTTGGGCAATTATGGCGCCCGTCGTCATCTTGGGCGGGATTTACTCCGGCTTTTTCACGCCCACCGAAGCCGCGGTGGTAGCAATCTTCTATACCCTGTTCGTCGGTCTATTTATCCACCGTGAGTTGAAAATGCCCGGTATCATGAGCTCACTGGAAGCGACGACCTGGCTCACCGGTCGTGTACTGGTAATTATGTTCACGGCCCGGGCCTTCGGCCGGCTTTTGGTTCAGTACCGCATTCCTGAAATTATCGCCAATGGTCTGTTGGCCATGACCACCAATCTCTATTTGATCTGGGCGATCATTATTATATTCTTGATCTTCGTGGGGATGTTCATGGAAACCCTGGCAACCATCATGATTCTGACCCCCGTTTTGCTGCCGGTAATGACAAAACTGGGGGTCGATCCCATTCATTTTGGAATTGTGCTGGTTTGCTGCTGTGAGATCGGGTTTGAAACCCCGCCTTTGGGGGAGAATTTATTTATCGGCGCCGGAATTGCAAATACCACGATCGAGGAAATTTCGGTGAAAGCGATACCGTTTTCGATCGTGGAGATTGGGTCGGTATTTTTAATCGCTTACATTCCAGCGCTTTCACTTTGGTTTCCGAAACTCCTGGGCTACTGAGCCATCGCTGCGGTGTAACGGTTCGCAAATCATGACACCCAGGGTGGATTTTAGATGCCACAGCGCATTTTAGATGATCGTAAAGCGCAGCATCAAGGTGGATCATTTCAGGTAGAAGGAGGATATGCCATGGAGCACTTTAGACAACGATCATGCTTAACTCTTATTGGGGCCATCGTTTGGATCATTCTGACCACGATAGCGGCAGTGGAAATGCGGGCAGCGGAAATGCCGAAGGAGCTGATCATCGGCTACCAGGTAGTTCCCAACCCTGAGACGGTGGTCAAAGAATTGGGGTGGAACGAAAAGGAGCTGGGGATTCCGGTCAAATGGATCCATCTAGATTCGGGACGACATGTGACCAAAGCCTTGGCAGAAGGCAGCGTTGATATCGGCCTGGTGGGAACCAGTCCGACTGCTGCTGCCATCTCGCAGGGAATCCCGATTGAGGTCATTTGGATACACGATGTCATTGGCGACAGCGAGAGATTAGTGGTCAGGGAGGATAGCGGAATCGACCGGATGGTGGACCTCGTCGGGAAAAAGGTGGCGGCACCTTTTGGGTCGACGACCCACTATCACCTCATGGTGGCCCTGAAACTCGCCAATGTCAAAGCAGATGCCGTCAACATCGTCAATCTTGAACCCGGGCAAATGCCTAACGCCTGGGAGCGCGGTGACATCGATGGCGGATTTGTGTGGGAGCCGACCCTGTCTAAGATGCTGGAAAAAGGCGGAAAGGTGCTGCTCTCCAGCCGTGAGTTGGCGGAAAGGGGATTTCCCACGGCCGACCTTTGCGTGGTAAGGAAGGATTTTGCCACAAAATATCCCTCTGTGGTGATAAAGTATCTGAAGATTTTGGACAAAGCCGTACGATTTATTCGATCCAAGCCCCAAGAAGCGGCTGCGGCCATTGCCCGGCAGTTCGACATATCGCCCGAAGACGCGGCCCGGCAGATGAAAGGTCTGATCCTGCTAACGGGTGAGGAGCAAATTTCAGGAAAATATGTAGGCAATATGCAGTTGCATTTTGGCCTCTATACGCTTCTCAAAGAAACGGCAGACTTTTTAATGAATGCAAAAGAGCTCGAATCATCTCCGCCATGGCCGGTCTTCATGCGAGCAGTGAACTCGGCATACGTCTTAGAAGCCTTGGCGGAGTACAAAAGAGACGTTTTGAGGCCAAGATCTTTCAATTAAAGGTGTCTTTGCCTGATTTCCGATCTAGCCATTAATTATCAAAAAAATCCCAGTGAACCCTTATGTGACACAGGGCTGCATAAAAGTTGGACACCCATGATGCTTGATACACTTCAGGCAAAACGCTTTTATCAAAAAAAGAGCTATTACCATAATTATTTAAAAGGTCTATATTCAAAACGGGAGGAAAAAATGCAATGACACCTGACATCAAAAAAATTCTTTATGCCACCGACCTTTCGCAAAATTCCGCCCATGCCTTTCGTTATGCCATCTACTGTTCAAAAAAATTCGATGCCGAGGTCATCATTTTGCATGTTGTCGGAGAAATTTCCGACGATGCCAGGATTGTACTCGAAGCCTATATCGATAAGGAACGACGCAAGGAGTTTGCAGCAAAAAGAGAAGCTCAGGCAATCGATCGAATTAACAAGCGTTTGAAGATATTTTGCGACAAGGAACTTGTAGATGACCCTAAATGTGCAAAAAAAATCGCTTCAATAGAAGTCTGTAAGGGTTACCCGGAAGAAGAGATACTCAAAAAGGCCGATAAATTCAACTGCGATGCGATCATCATGGGAACACATCAAAAAGGTATCACGCATACGTTTTTGGGAAGTGTGGCAAAAAGGGTATTGCGCCGCTCCAGAATACCTGTCTTTATCATCCCGCTGCCTACAGGAGAAACAGACATCACCTTCCATGATAGGTAGCGTTTGCAGATTCAGCCCGCCCTGGTGCGACTTATAGGATCATATTACGGCCCGGGTCAGGTTCCCAAATATGAATCTAAATAATTGAGAAACGTAAAACCAGGTCTGGGCCAGGGGGTTCACCGTTCAGGGTTACTGTTGTATCGTCAACATTGCTCGAAGCCCGGCACTAGGTAATAGGTTTCCTTAGATTTTTTCAAAATTTGATTTTCGGTTATTCATTAACTTCTTGTGTGAAACTTCATTTCAAAAAGTTGGAGTTGGTTCTATCCTGTGTCCCTTTGCATTTCGTAGGTTGGGTTGAGCCTACGCCAGGCTTTGTTGGATTTCGTTGCACTCAATCCAACCTACAGGTTACCGGTATGATTGCCAAATGCGAAACCCAACAGCGACCGATTTCGGAACCGAGCCCGAAAAGTTTCTTTTCCGATCAGACCGGCCGTTTTTCAGGCCAGAGGCAACACTGAACCCTGAACATATCAACCCTTGAACGGTTGCGAGAAATATTCATAAACAGAAGAGAGGCAACCATATATGGTCATTGAAACCGACCATTTTGCAGACGAGACGCATTCCAGCTTTAAGATTTTTCACGAGCTGATGACTCAAAAGGTCAGGGAGATTTTGCTGGTATCCAGCCTCTACGACTTCTGCATCATGGAAGAGGATGGCCGGCTGTCGGAAAGAATTATCCATGAGTACCGGGGATTGAATCTTAGCCAGCCACCGCGAATCACCTGGGTTGCATCTGCTGAAGAAGCCCTCGCCGCTCTGGACACCAGAAATTTTGACATGGTAATTACCATGCCCCGACTTGCGGACATGGATACGTTTGCCTTGGGCCGAAAAATTAAAAGCAAAATGCCGGACCTTCCGGTGATTCTGATGACCCACAGCGCGCTCGCGCTGACATCGGATTTTATTCCGCAAAAAATCCGTTCCCAGGGCATTGACAGGGTCTTTGTGTGGTCCGGTAACACGGATATTCTGCTGGCCCTGATCAAGAATGCGGAAGACCGTCTCAATGTGATCCGTGACACGGAATTAGCCGGGGTCAGGGTCATTCTCTTTGTGGAGGACTCTCCGATCTATGCCTCGGTTTTATTGCCGATACTATACCGGGCGATCGTTTTACAGGCTCAGGCGGTAATGGTGGAGGGCCTTAACGAAGAACACCGCCTGCTGACCATGCGCGCCCGACCCAAGATTCTCTACGCCATCAATTTGAAAGAGGCAAGACGTCTTTTTAAACAATTCGAACCCTACATTCTGGGTGTAATATCCGACGTCAGCTTTCCAGACAACCATGAGATAGACCACAATGCCGGTATTAAGTTGCTCTGTGAGATAAAGAAGGAACGGTTCGACATTCCTCTGTTACTTACCAGCTCGGAACCATCCAACCGGCAAAAAGCCGCTAAGATACCTGCATCTTTTATCGATAAAAATTCGCCCTCTTTGCTTTCAGAAGTTCGTTCGTTCTTTGTTAAGAAGCTTGGATTCGGCGATTTTGTTTTTCGCATGCCGGATGGCCGGGAGATTGGCCGCGCCGCCAACTTCCGTGCGCTCGAAAAAATCCTTCCCACGATTCCTCGCGAGTCGCTTCACCACCATTGGCAGCACAACGATTTTTCAAGATGGCTATTCGCCCGTTCGGAAATACGGCTCGCTTCGAAGTGGCGTCCGTTAAGGGAT
>JASFFJ010000216.1:0-10528 GCA_050124355.1 Desulfobacterales bacterium
TCAACCAAAAACGCTGTACCTTCGGCCAGGTTACGGTAGTACTCGATGTCATCGGCGTTTAACCAGTACTCCACCAGCACAAAGGCCACCGATGGTGCATATGAATTGGCGAAGGTTTCCAGGGGCGCCACGGCATGATCTTGCCGACTGAATTGAAACCAGGACAACACACCGAAAACTGACAAAAACAGGCCGGCAGCCATCAACCAGAAAGCTTTTTTTCGGTGCCGTCCGCTCGGCCGTGGCGGCGGAAGACTGATGTCAGCAGAAGGCGTCACTGCCGTTTCGAATCCCTTGGTGTGAATACGATTTAACGATGCGGCCACGTCATTCATGGACCGCGGCCGCATATCCGGATCATCCGCCAACATTACCTTGAACAGGACCCCCGCCTCATCCGGTAATTGGAGCTCATCTACTTTGGCCGGAAGATCCTCACATTCAAGATCCGCTGAAAGCAGCTCCACGAAGGCTTTACCCAGTGACCAGATATCGCTTCTGAAATCAAGCGGACGCTCATGGATGACGTCCGGATGACTGTCCAGAAGCCTTTTTAGCATCGGGCCCGGCCGATCCAGTTTGGGATCGAAAAACCGCGATAGTTTATAATCGATTTTTACGTCGAGGCCGCCTTTGCCGTCATTGATCACGATGATGTCGTTTAACGTAAGGTGAGGAATGAAATAGCCTTCCCGGTGCAGTGCGGAAATTGCGGTAGCCATCTGATAAAACAGATTGAAGAGCACCCGCCGGTTGGACAGTCGCCCGGAGGCCAGCAAAGATCCCCAACTCTCCGAATCGACCCATTCACTGATTCGGTACCACAATCCGTCGGGAGCCTGTCTGATCGCATGATGCCGCACAAACCCTGCATCCGGGAGCTTTTTTAGTGCCTCTATTTCACGCTTCAGTCTTGATGCCACTTCCTCGGTTACCCCGGATTGCGGCGTAAAGAGACGAATCATGACATGTTCATTGGTTCGCAATCGGATGGCCCGGCAAAGAAAACTGGCGTGACTTTCGTGCAGAACGTCGACGATGCGGTAATCGTCAATGTATTTTCTACCTTCTCCGATCTCGTTTCCACACAAAGGACAAATGGTGATCTCTTCAGCCACTGGCTGATCGCAGGTGGGACAAAGTCTCATAGGTTGTATTAAGAAATCCTGGCGTAGAAGACCAGGCTTAGATTTCACCCCAGAGGGATTGGTTTGCCGTTAGATAGCCCATGGAATTATGGAATGGTGGAAAAATGGAATACTGGGTATGAAAAGTGGATGACAGCCTTATTTAATTTTTGATCAATGCCATCTATTTAGATATGAGATCTCATTTTGCTAAGCCCAGTATTTCAGCATTCCACCCTTCCTATACCCCAAAGCATTGGTTTATTGGCCGCCTTACAGCGGATTATCTCTATTCACGACCAAAGGGCGTGGATTTCTATGAACAATCAGCGACCACCAGCAGAGTTGTGGTATGAGGATGGCCCCTCGAAGGGGCCGGGACCACGCTCTGCTGGTGGTCGCTGATTTGTGAAGGTAATTGCCCCAGACAATCGAGCCCGTTTGGACGATGGAAATCAGTTGGCGAAAACGTCCGGATTGAATTTCTATTCTCGTTTTTAATACGAGCTGTCTGGAATAGCTCAACCCGGAACTCTGAACTCTGAACCGGTTAACCTAAGACTAGGTAAATATATAATAAAATAAAATCCTTGGAATGTCGAGTGGTATTTACGTGCATGAGCCGGCAGACGTCTGTCAACCGAAAGAATAGAAAGTATCTGATAGCGAGAATTATGAAAACTGGTAGTATATTGCTGCTTAAGACCATCCGTTTTAGCCGGTTAAAATTCGCTTTGAATTTATAATACGCAATTGACTGCATTGGGTTTATCTGATAGCGACAGATCAGCGATCACCAACAGCCCCTGGCTTCAACCGCTTCGAGGGTCTTTCTAAGATTACCAGTCCTGCTGGATATTGCTGATTTGGTTAAAAAAGGAGGCGCACCATGTTCGATCTGATTGTTCAAAACGGCAAAATTGTTGATGGTTCAGGCCGGAGGGGATATCCGGCCGACATCGGCATTAAAAACGGTTTTATCACGGACATCTCTTTTCAGTTGGAAGCCGAGGCCAAAGAGTTGATCAATGCGGCCGGCTGTATTGTCAGCCCGGGTTTCATCGACATGCATTCGCACTCGGATTTTAGTTTGCTGGTGCATCCTGAAGCCGAAAGTCGTGTTCGCCAGGGCATCACCACCGAGCTGGTAGGCAATTGCGGCGGTTCTCCGGCACCGGTTCCCGTTGAGCGGTTTAAGGATTTTATGCAGTATATGACCGGTCTCGGCGGATTATACCAGAAATCGCTGGCGCCGTCAGACTGGCGCTGGAAAACCCTGGCTCATTTCTATGATGACCTGGGTAAAAATGGTATCGCCGTCAATGTGGCACCCCTGGTCGGCCACAGCACCCTGCGCTCCGCGGTGATGGGATATGAGGGCAGACCGCCCGCTTCCGATGAACTCAATCATTTAAAGCGTCTTCTCGAAGAAGCGCTCGATCATGGGGCCTTCGGGATGTCGTCCGGCCTGATATACCATCCGGGTGCCTTCGCGGACCGAAATGAGCTGGCCGAATTGGGTAATGTCATCCGTTCCCACGGCGGGATCTATACCACCCATATTCGCAGCGAAGGAAAATATCTGCTGGAGGCCATCGATGAAGCCATCTATGTGGCCGAGACATCCGGCGTATCCCTTGAAATTTCCCATTTAAAATGTGAAATACCCGCCAACTGGGGTAAAGCCAAAACTGCCCTGGACCGTATCCATCGTGCCAGGCATCGGGGTTGCCAGATCGATTTCGACCAGTATCCCTATCAGGCCTACCAATGCAGCCTGCTTGAGATTTTCCCGCCCTGGGCCAAGAAAAACGGAACCCACCCGATGATAGAAATTCTCAGAGACCAAAACCAGCGCCCAAAGGTCATCAAAGACATGACCCAACCGCCTTATGATTGGGACAATCCCATGGATGGATTGAGCTGGGATCAAATCCGGTTGGTCGGTTTCAGTTCCGAAAAAAACCGGACTCTGGACGGAATCACGGTCGCGCAGATCGCAGGACAGCGGAAAGAAGCACCCCACGAGGCGGTATTGTGTCTATTTGAAGAAGAGCACGGAAATCTGAGCATGATTGTGTTTTCGATGAATGAGGAAGAGGTTATCGAGATTATGCAGCAACCGGAAGGAATGATCGGTTCCGACGGCGGTGCCGTAGCGCCCTATGGGTTGACCGGGGAAACAAAGGTGCACCCCCGATTCTACGGAACATTCCCGCGCATCCTGGGCCATTATGTTCGCGAAAAGCGAGTGCTCTCTCTGGAAGATGCGATTCGTAAAATGACGTATCTGCCGGCCCTTAAACTTGGTCTGAAAGATCGCGGTTTGCTGAAAAAAGGCTATTACGCAGATTTGGTCGTCTTTGACGAAAGCCGGATCTTTGACAGCGCCACCTTTGAAAATCCACACCAATATCCACTCGGCATCCAGTATGTACTGGTCAACGGCCATCGGGTGATATCAGGCGGTGATCACACCGGACGACTGCCGGGCAGGGTTTTAGTCAGGAGGTAGTGGATCTTTGCAGCTTGATTTGCCCAAGGCATCATGGTATAGGACTCGACAATCAGGCAGAGCTCTTATGAAACTTCAGAGGAATGGATTCGATTTTATTTTTTTAGACAGGATTTACAGGATTGACGGGATATTTTCGCCTTCGGCGAGGGGCCCTTTTGGCCGAAGGCCGTTTTATCCCAATGATCCTGTTGATCCTGTCCAATTTTCTTTTAAAGATGAGAATCCATTCCTTATTTTTGTCGTATTCTAATCTTCGCTTTTTTACGTTTCTTTTTTGATCAGACTGGCCGCTCGCGACCAGACACGATGCCTTCAGGTTTTAAGGCAACAAGAGGATAGGATAATAGTCATATCGTTACATTAATCGGCGGCCCCGAAGAGGGGTTGCCACTTCTTCTAAAGGAGGGTTGGAATGATGCACAAATCTGTCTTTCATGTAATTTCTTTAGGATTGGTATTGCTGATGGCCCTGGCACTGAACCCCACGGCTGCATCGGCGGAAAAGGTGCTAAATGTGTCCGGTGACCCCAATGAGCTGGGTGTCACCACCTTCAATCCGATCAAGGTCGAGTTGTCCCACGATGCCATGTGGGTAATTTACGACCGGTTTGTCGAGATGGGGCTTGACAACAAGTTTTACCCGGGTCTGGCGGAATCCTGGGTCATCAGCAGTGACGGCCTTGTCTGGAAAATGAAACTCAAAAAAGGCGTCAAATTTCACGACGGCTCGCCGTTTGATGCCGAGGTCGCCAAATGGTTTTTCAAAGAAATGGAAACCGGTCCGTCCGCCTATATGGTCGGGGCCATCGACCGTGTCGAAATTGACGACCCCCATGCCATTACCATCCACATGAAGTATCCCGAACCCAACATGCTCTTCAACCTTTCCCAGAATTTCATGGCCGTTCCCAGCATGGAAGCTTATAAAAACTATGGCGAAGATTTCGGCACCAAACATGTGGTCGGTTCCGGTCCCTTTAAATACGAATCCTGGAAGCCGGGCGACAGTTTGACGGTGGTCAAGAACCCGGATTACACCTGGGGCCCGGGTCTGGTGAAAAACAAAGGACCGGCGAAAATTGACAAAATTGTGTACCGTGAAATCAAAGACGAATCGACCCGCTTTTTGGAGCTGAAAACCGGCAAGCTGGATGTGCTATTTGCCGTTCCCAGCATGTTTCTCGACAAAATCAAACAGGATGAAAACCTTCAGGTGGTCAATCTGCCCGGTGTTATACTCTTTCACATGGTCATGAATACCCAGTCTGAACCCCTTGACAATCAGGCCATTCGAAAAAGCATTGCATTGGCTATTGACCAGAAATCCATTACCCAAAATGTGTTTGCCAACACCGGCCAGCCGGCACATACCTACTTGATCAGCTCGCTGCCGGCCAGCCAAGTGCCGAAAGAAAACGAGATCCATTACGATCTGGAAGCCGCCCAGGCCACTCTGGAAGAAGCCGGCTGGAAGCCGGGGCCGGACGGCATCCGGGTCAACAAGGACGGCAAGCGTCTGGAACTGAAAATGTGGGCCAAAAACGAATCCAGCTACCGCCGGGTGGCGGAAGTCGTCCAGGACCAGCTCAGCAAGGTGGGTGTCGACGCCCAGATCCAGCTGCTGGATCCCAGCACCATCCGCACCCAGCTGCGCAAAGGCGAACATCAGTTGGCGATTCGCTCTTACAGCTGGGACAACGCCGATATTCTGGAGTGGTTTTTAAACTCCACCCGCATGGGCTACCCCAATGCCGCCATGTGGCACGACAATGAATCGGATTACCTGATGCAGCAGGCCATGACCCGCTCCCGTTCCATGGAGGAACGGATTGAAAACTTTAAAGCCTATCACAGCTACTTGCTGGGTCAGTATGTCTGGGCGCCGATCTTTATGCCGGATCAGATTTTTGCGGTGGGCAAACGGGTGCAATTACCCGAAAAAATCTTGGAAAAACGGCTGGTGGGTTTCACCACTTTAGATTACGATCTGAAATAGCTTTTATCGTTGTCGTACGTCACACCCCCTTAGCTCTTCCTGCAAGAGATTTGGGGGTGTGAATTTAGTTCGGCAGTAAATCGTGGAAATGAGGGCACGGAGATAATCATATGTGGCGGTACATCCTGCGCCGAAGTTTATTGATGATCCCCATATTTCTGATGATTTCAATCGTTATTTTCTCCCTCATTCACATTGTGCCGGGCAATCCAATTGACAATCTGCTCGGACCGGGCATGACCCTGGAGCATCAGCGCAAGCTGACGGAAAAATTCCACCTGGACAAACCCCTTCACGTTCAATACATCATCTGGTTTAAGAATTTACTGCACGGCGAGCTGGGCCGCTCCATCATCGAAAAGCGACCGGTCAGCGAACTGTTGATGCATCACTTGCCCCACAGCCTTCAGCTGGGGTTAGCTGCCATCGCTCTGTCGTTTGTCATTGGCGTATCCATGGGGATTATTTCCGCATCCGCCCGCAACACAATCGTAGATCACATCGCCATGATCGTGGCCCTCTTTGGCGTCACGATTCCTTCTTTTTGGCTGGGTTTGATTCTAATTCTGATCTTCGCGGTGTTGCTGGGGTGGTTTCCGGTGACAGGTTCCGGAACCATTAAGACCCTGGTCCTTCCGGCAGTGACCCTCGCCCTGGGCGGTGCCGGTCTGATTGCACGGGTCACCCGGGTGAGCATGTTAGAAGTTGTATCCAAGGATTTTGTGGTCTTATTGCATGCCAAAGGGCTTGGCAAACGGGCCATACTGTTGAAACACATCCTGCGAAATGCATTGATTCCGGTGATTACCATCCTTGGACTGAGACTGGGCTGGGTCCTGGGCGGGGCCGTGACCGTGGAAATTGTTTTTGGCCGGCCGGGCCTCGGCCAATTGTTGGTTACCGGATTGTATCGACGGGATTATCCGGTCGTGCAGGGGGCGCTGTTGCTGCTGGCCATGGGGATTATGCTGGGTACGTTTCTAGCGGATATTCTTTACGCTTATGCGGACCCGCGAATCAGAGAGCAGCATCGCTGACCCGCGTTAAACGTCTCGGAATTTCTATAACATATTGACGTCCTATAATTATTAGCGATGCTTGTCTTATGCCAAGCCGTGGAATGATGGAATGTTGGAATTGTTCCATTATTCCAATTGTAAGTGAAGCATACCGGTGGTAGTCAAATGGACATGACACAAACGGGGCGCTTACGGCGACGGTGGCGGAAATTTAGCGCCAATCGGCTGGGGCTGATCGGATTCATTATTATTGTCGCACTGATCGTCTTGGCCGGGTTGGCCGATAAACTTGCCCCTTACTCCTATAAACGTCAAGAGCTGAGCAACATGAACAGCCCGCCGTCGCGGGACCACTTTATGGGGACGGACGAATTCGGCCGGGATGTGCTCAGTCGGGTGATCCACGGTTCTCGCATTTCCGTATATGTGGGGGTAGTATCGGTCGGCATGAGCGTGCTGATCGGTGTGTTCATCGGATCGATTGCCGGATATTACGGCGGATGGGTGGACCGATTTCTTTCGACGGTCACCGATCTGACCTGGTCTTTGCCTGAGATCTTGGTGGCCCTGCTGATGGTGGCAGTTATCGGTGCCGGTGTCGAATGTGTCATCATCGCCATTGCCCTCACATACTGGGCCCAGTACGCACGTTTGATTCGCGGCCAGATTCTGATGCTGAAAAATGAGGTCTACGTCGAAGCCACCCGCTCGTTGGGAGCCAACGATTTTACCATCCTTTTCAAACATCTGTTTCCCAATGCCATCGCACCGGTGGTGGTGGCCGCCACTATCGGCATCGGGCAAGCCATCGTTCTCGAAGCCACCCTTGGATTTTTGGGACTCGGTGCCCAGCCACCGCTGCCCAGCTGGGGTGCCATGATGAGCAGCGGCACCGCTTACCTGTTTATTTCGCCCTGGGTCATTATCTTTCCGGGTCTGGCCATGATGATCACGGTTCTGGGGTTTAATCTGTTCGGTGACGCGCTGGTGGATCTGCTGGACATCAAGGAACAATCTTCCCTTTGACAAGGAATTGCTGCCATGGCATTGCTGCAAGTGGAATCCCTGCGGGTGCGGTTTAAAACCGAAGACGGCTACGTTGAGCCCCTCGATGGTGTCAGCTTTGAGATCGAAACGGGTCAGGTGGTCGGCTTGGTGGGTGAAACCGGCTCCGGCAAATCGGTGACGGCTCAGGCCATCATGGGGTTGCTTCCTTTCGTCCGAGGCGAGGTCACCGGTGGCCGGATAATGTTTATGGGGAATGATCTTCTATCGTTGACAGAAGAGGAATGGCAGAAGTACCGGGGCGCCAAACTTTCCCTGATTTCTCAGAATCCCATGACATCACTGGATCCGGTCTACCGCGTCGGCGATCAAATCGTCGAAGGCATGCGGTTGCACCTGGACATCACCAAATCCCAGGCCAGACAGCGGGCCGTCGAGTTGATGAGCTCTCTTCAGATCCCCAATTCGGAAAGGGTCTACCATCAATACCCCCATCAGCTTTCCGGCGGCCTCAAACAGCGGATCGTCATTGCCATGGGTCTGTGCGCCGGTCCGCAGTTATTGATTGCCGATGAGCCGACCACTGCTCTGGATGTCACCGTACAGGCCCAAATCGTCGCACTCTTCAAAGAAGCGGCCGTTGAACGTGGTATTGGCCTGTTGTTGATTACCCATGATCTTGGGGTGATTGCCCAGCTTTGTGATAAAGTTGCAGTAATGTATGCCGGAACCGTGGTAGAATTCGGCGATGCGATGTCGGTTTTTCATGAGCCCAAACATCCCTACACGGAGTCTTTGCTTCTTTGCATCCCGAAGCTGGGCATGCAAAAAGACTCGTTGACGGCGATACCGGGCAATGTCCCCAGTGTGCGGACCTTTCCGAAGGGATGTCGCTACCATCCACGCTGCCGTGATGTGATGCCGGTCTGCTCACTGCAAAAACCTGCTGAAATTCATTTGGAGACCGGCATCAATGTCAGCTGTCTCAAATATTCACCCTACCTGAGGGGAACAGCGTGACCGATCTGGTTCAAATTCGCAAACTTTCCAAGCATTTTCCGGTAACCGCCGGGTTGCTGCACCGTAACATCGGTACCATCAAGGCGGTCAATGATGTCACATTAAATATCGAACGCGGCGAGATTCTTGGGGTGGTGGGGGAATCGGGTTGTGGCAAATCCACCCTGGCCCGGCTCATCATGCGGCTCATCGAGCCCACCTCCGGCCAAGTTCTCTATAACAATCAGGATATTTGCCGCCTTGAAAAGCTGCAGCTCAGAAAACTGCGACGTAAAATGCAAATGGTTTTCCAGGATCCCTATTCGGCACTTGACCCGCGGTATTCGATCCTTCGCAGTCTCTCGGAAATCTTCAAAATCCAGAAAATTGAGATCAGCCGTGATAAACTGCAAGATCGCATCGCAGAGCTTCTTGAAACCGTCGGCCTCAAATCGGAGCACAACAATGCCTATCCGCACCAGCTTTCCGGGGGGCAGAAGCAGCGAGTGGTGATCGCACGGGCACTGGCTTTGACGCCGGAGTTCGTCATTTTAGATGAGCCCACCGCCGCGCTGGATGTTTCGGTTCAGGCCCAGGTGATTCTTTTACTTCAGCAACTGCGTAAGAAATTTAATTTAACCTATCTGTTTATTTCCCATGACCTGGCATTGGTGGATTATTTTTGCGACCGGGTGGTTGTCATGTACCTGGGTGGTGTGGTGGAGATCCTGCCTGCCAATCAGGTATCGGTTGCACCCCGACACCCTTACACCAAAGCCCTGTCGGATAGTGTGTTTGTGGCTGACCCGGCAGCCCGTAAAGATTCGGTTCCCATCGAGGGGGAAGTGCCCAGCCCCTTCAATTTGCCGGCCGGATGTGTGTTTGAGGCCCGTTGTCCTTATGCCCAGAAGGTTTGCCGTATTGATCGGCCGGCACTTAGAGAGATCGCCAAGGATGAATATGTAGCCTGTCATTTTCCGCTGACCGGTTAGGCCTTTACTGGCGTTTTTCTGATATGATAACTTGTTGTAGTTACAGACTAGTTCGAATAGTTTACTGGTTGAATGGTTGATTAGGTAAATTACAGGCATAGTTTCAGGATGTTACGACTTTTGAAATACGAAGTGTCCAATTATTTTGCAAATACTGGATAAATTCATATTTACAACCACTTAACCAATCAACCAATCAACGATATCTGATATTATGAATGGTGGTTTCAGTAGATCAAATTAGAATCACAACCCCGCAGGGATCACTTTTCCCGGGCGCAGTCTCAGATTAAGTTTAGGTACCCTTCCGACCAGAATAAATATCCCCACATATGAAAGAGTGGGTTGATTCGAACATGGCAGTTTGGTATCAACAATCGGAAATCAAAATAAGCCGCTCATTTCGTATCGGCTTGCAGGCGTCGATTAGAAAAGGAGAAAACGCTATGTGGCTTCAGGCCTGTCTCAACGGCAGCCGAAAAATGACCGACCATTCAGCCGTGCCACTGACCCCGGCGGCCCTTGCGGAGGATGCCAGGCGTGTATTGGCGGCGGGTGCCGTTTCCTTGCATGTGCATTCTATAGACGAAGCAGGGGTCGAGTCACTGGCGCCTGACGTCGTTGGGGAGACACTCAAGGCCATCCGAGAAGCGTGTCCCGGCGTGGCGGTTGGTATCAGTACGGCCGCCTATATCGAGCCTAATCTATCTCGGCGTCTTACCTTGATGGATACCTGGTCGGTTCTGCCCGACTTTGTTTCGGTTAATCTCTCCGAACCGGGCATCGAGCAGGTCATGGCGGTTATGGTGCAACAGGGTGTTGGCCTCGAGGCCGGTATCTGGACCGCCGCAGATGCACGGTTTTTGCTGTCC
>JASFFJ010000217.1:0-10507 GCA_050124355.1 Desulfobacterales bacterium
GATGTTTGAATTTATTCTGCCCTTCTATCGGTCTACGTTATATTGGCAGAATTGACGATAGATTTTTCTCAGCAAAGTATTAAAGTAAGACAAATATTAGACATTTCAAGTCAGGTCACGCCACTCGACCGATCGGCCGGTATTTTGTTGTGACGGGTTATCTTTCTCTTGGGTGGCTTCGCTCTTCAATTTCGGTTTTTTCCATGTCGTCCATCCCCATTGAAGGCTCGTTCGGGATTTGTTGTGTGTTAAGATCCCCTTGCAAATTTTGCATCTCGGCGATTTTTTGTTCACCTTTTGAGTTCGTCTTTTCAAGCCCTTGTTGATTCGACGGGGCAGTTTGCACTGTTTGTTGAATTTCCGAAGCCAGACCAGCATTTTTTGAAAATCCAGAACTGACCCGCTCCCGGCTCTGTCTCTCTTGATCAAGCTCTGTGGCTATATGTGAAAGCCGTTTTTTCAACGAGGAAATCGTTTGGTCTCTCTCCGCCAGTTCATTTTCGAGTCCGGCAACAAGTTCTTTCACTCCTTTTAGTTCCTCTATATCCGCCCTAAGTTTTTCATTGCGGGATGTTAACCGACCCAATTTCGTCTCAGGTGAGGTCATTTCCAATTTCAAATTCAGCAGCTGTCCTTCTAACTTCCTAATTTGTACGATTCTATTTTCAATTTCAGCTTCAAACTCCAGGGCATTGGATTGAGCGTTTTCCAACTCTTCCTGAATTCTCGCGATCTCAATTTCCTTCGAAGACAGTTCAGAATTCAGAAGCTCTCTGCTCTTCTTTTCCTGGCTCAGCTCTTTTGCCAGACGGGAAAGCTGCTGATCCGGCCGGGAATGTGATTGATCATTCCTCGCCAATTCACTCTCGAGCGCGACAACTCTTTTTTTGAGATCTTTCAATACCTGGTTATCGGCGCTAAGTTCAGCATTGCGCGATCTCAATTGGTCCAATTGGGTCTCGGCTGCGGCTCTTTCCCCCTTTACACTTAACAGCTGTTCTTGTAACGAATTGATTTTTATCTTACTATCTTCTAAATCAGCTTCAACCGCCAAAGTTTTGGGTTGAGCGTTTTCGAGCTGTTGCTGCAGTTCAGCAATCAGATCCGTTTTTGTAGAGAGCTCAGAACTCAGAAGCGTTCCGTTTTTCTTTTCCCGGTCAAGTTCTTCTGTCAGCTCCAACAGCATTTGCTCTCGCATGGCTGCGACACTCTCAAGCTCTGCAATACGTGCCTTCAGGTTTTTCAGCGCTTCGACATTGGCGGCAGATTCATCATCGCTGAATTTCATTTGCTCAAGTTGGGTTCTAATTGAAGCTTTAAGCTTCCTGTATGACGCGTGGTTTTCACCAAAAAAATAAAGATATCCGAAAATGCTCAACAAAATAACCACGGATATCGGGATAAGATATGCAAGCCTACGTCCGGCAGGTTTTATGTGTTCTTTTTGGGCAACGTTTGGAAATGAAATTCCCGCTGGTTCGGATTGCATCCCTGTTTCGGTTTCTTGGGTCGATGTTGCTGAGCTGCCCTGATCATCTATCCCATCTTCTTTTGGTTGCTCCGGCAAAATGCGATTTGCTGAATATTCTCTGATTATTTCCGGTTCTATAATTTTTACCGCTTCAGTGTATCCAAACGATAAGGCAGAATCGCAAAGAATATTGATCAGGCGAGGGTTTCCTTCCGAAAAAAAATAGATTTCACGCAGGGCTTCCGGACTGAAAATCTTTTTTTCGGAACCGGCGATTTTGAGACGATGCAGGATATATTGTGCTGTTTCACTTTCTCCCAAGGGTTCGGTTTCTTGAATAATTGAACATTCTTGCCTCAGCGGTTTGTTTTTATTTAATATATGGTTAAATTCGTTTTGACCGACAAAAACAATACTCATCAGCTTTTTATCCGGCTGTAAGTTTAAAATAAGCCGAACCTCTTCCAAACGCTCAGGATCAAACTTCTGGGCCTCTTCAAAAACGAGTACGACTTCTTTACGGTGAAGATAGATATTGTTCAGGAAGTGCCTTAAATGGCTGAGGAAATCACCTTTGGTGCCAAGATTTTTTTTTATTTTAGAAGCATTCGCCGACAAATTTAGAAAATCCGGCTGCTCCGAGGTAGGATCGGATACTTGTGCAAAAAAAATAATATCCCCTAACATATCGGCCAGCGCATTGACGAGTGTGGTTTTTCCGGTGCCGAGATCGCCGGTAAGAGAGATAAACCCCTTTTTTTCTAAAATTCCATTTTTCATGGCAATAAGCGCTTTTTTATGCTTTTCACCAAGCCAAAGGAATTTCTGGTCGGGATGTATTTCAAAAGGCTTCAAGGTCAAATTATAGTGTTTAAGATACATATTCACCTGCCTAAATCAGCGATCACCAGCAGTGCGTGGTCCCGGCCCTTTCGAGGGGCCATCCTCATACCCCCAGCTTGCTGGTGGTCGCTGATTTATCAAAAAAGCTGGTTCCAAGACCCGATATAGCCTCTCGTTTAGCATCTATGTCATTAATTTTCAATTGATTGATTTGGTTCGAGTCAGCTCTCCTTGCGGTGATTTGCGGCCAAAGATTCGGTTAATAAACGCTTTCAATTGTTCGAAGGCTTCGTAATTGGCCGGTGTAATTAGAAGTGTCAATACCGTCGCGCTAACCAGACCTGACACAAAGGCCGTCGCCATGGGGGACCAGGAGATGGATTTGTTTGGGATCCCGATGGCCATGGGCAGCAGGCCCAAAGTGGTCGTGATGGTGGTGATCAGGACGGGTCGCATACGGGCTGCGCAGGATTCGATGATAGCCTGACGTAAAGGTTTCCCCTGGCGAACGCGCACATTCATGAAGTCGATCAGCAGCAGTGAATCGTTGACCGCCAGACCGGCCAGACCGATAATGGCCAGAAAACTGCCGAGAGTGAAGGGCGTGCGGGTGATCAATAATCCAAAGACCACACCGATCAGGGCCATGGGAACCGACGAGATGATGATCAGCGGTTGGACATAGTCTTTGAACTGGGTCGCCAGAACCATATAAATCGCAAGCAGTGCAATGAAAAAGGCCATGGTCAGCGATGCATAGGATTTGCTGGTGGATTCAAATTCGCCGCCATAGGCCAGTGTTATCCCGCTAAATTCATTGGCTTGGGATTTTTCAAAATTATTTACCAGAACCTGTACCCGGGCCGGAGAAAGCCGTGAACCGGGTTTGATATCGGCGGTCAGCGTAATTGTTGGTTTTCCTTTGTAGCGTGAATTTACATCGGGTTCAAAGACCGGTTTGACATCAATCAAATCTCTTAGAAGAACCGGAGAGGTGCTGTCTTCGACCACCGGTATGCCGAGAATGTCTAAGGGTTCAGCCAGACCGGCACCGCTGATATTGCCCTTATCCGATGCGCGTGCAATACGCACCATCAAATCGACCTCTTCATCGACCGTACGAAATTTGCCTGCGTACTGACCGTTCAACGCTCCGGCAACCATCTGGGTGACCGTCGCCGGTTGCAGTCCGAACTCGAAAACGGCTTCCTGTTTGGGTACAAATTTAAACGTCTTGTGGAAATTCGGCCGGTTGTCGGCCAGATCGATCAAATCGGCCAGCTCCGGTTCCTGCTGCATGAAGGCCTTTAACCGGTCCCCGGCATTGACAGCATCTTCAAGGGTAGTGCCCGTTACCCGGATGTTGACCGCCTTTCCCGTGGGAGGGCCATCACTTTCCTTGAACACCCTTACAATGGGTACCAATTCGCCGTCCGGATATTTCTGTTGTACAAATTCGGCAAGCTTGCGACGGATGACGTCCAGGTGCAGGATTGGATCATTGGAAGGATTTTCAGGAAAGTCACGGAGCTTGTCTTCCGGCAACGTCACCACAATTTGGCCGAAATGGCTGCCGTCGTGGCGGGTGTAATCCTCATCTTCGTAGTAACCGGCGCTCCCTGAGGTTGAATGGGCCTGAGAAGCTCCCAGGGACATAATATAGTCGGACACATCGCGGACGATGGCATCGGTTTGTTCAATGGCGGTTCCGACCGGGGTGGTGATGGTCACATGATAACGAAAATAGTTACCCGGAAAAAACTCGACCTTGATTAATGGCAACACCCCTGTGGCCGATAGAACCAAAATTCCGACAGCCGCGATGAGAATGAAGGTCATCGCCGTAAAGGTAATAATTTTGTGTTTTAAAATCTTTTCAACCGCCCAACGGTAAGCCTTCCAGAAAGGAACAAATAGGCCACTTTCCAGGTGCGAAAAAGCATCGGCTGCGTCATGTTCCTGCAGTTTCCGAACGGCTTGCGAACCATCCTTGGGTCCCCATTCCAAAAAATGAATCGGCAAAATGAACAACGCTTCGATCAGGGAAGCCAGCAAAGCATAGGTAACTGTTTTAGGGATGTAAGCAAAGAACTCACCGGTGGAGCCGGTCATCAGCAGCATGGGTATAAAAGCCAGAATGGTGGTCAAGGCCGAGGCGAAGACTGGTAACATAACCTCGGCGGTACCGTCGATGACGGCTATTTTTCTTGACTTTCCCATTTGAAAGTGGCGATAGATGTTTTCAACGATGATCACTGCATCATCCACCATGATGCCGGTGACCAATACGAAGGCAAACAGGCTGATGTTGTTTAGCGACACTCCCGTGAGTTTCATCATCAGCACGCTGCACAAAAAGGCAAACGGAATACCGATGGCGGTCAGCATGGCATTGCGAAAACCAAGGGTGATCCACAAAACGATCGTCACCAGGCTCATACCGAGGAGCAAGTTCCCCCCCATTGTGTTCAGTGAATCATTGATTTCGATGGTTGAGTCGTTTGTGAAAACAACCTGGATGCCATCGCGCGCGTGCTTTGCTTCAAATTGCCGGGCCACATTTTTAACGGTCTCGGAAATATCAATGGCGTTTCCGTTTTCTTCCTTGGTGACCGCCAATCGAACGGTACTCTGACCGTTGACGGAGGGAATCACCGACGGATCACGGTGACTTAAGCGGGCACTGGTCACCAGATTAGCGACACGTATGAAATTGCCGTCGCCGTCCCGACGGACGACCGTGTTGAGGACCTCTTCTTGAGAATTCAAGCGGTCGCCGGCATCCAGCATATATTCCCAATCACGGGTCCGGAAACGTCCGGTCGGTATCTTGGTGTTGGCAGAGCGAATGGCATCAACAACCTGCTGGAAGGTGACGCCGTATCGGCGTAATTTTTCCGTATCCAAAGAAACATGAAATTCGGTATCGTATTCTCCCTCGATTTTGGCATCGCGAACATCGGGAATCGTCAGCAAAATGGTTCGCAATTCCTCCGCATACCTTTCCAGGCTGCGTTGAGACAAATCACCCTTAATGTTGACGATCACCACCGGCAGCCAGACATTGGTGTCCAGGTACATAAATGTGGGTTCGTCCGCATCCGGCGGCAGCTCATCCTTGATGTTCAGCACCCGGAAGCGCAGTTCATCGTACCGGGCACGGTAGTCCGAATCATCCAGGAATTTTACGTCCACCGACGAAAAATTGCGATAAGAATCCGATTTGATGTATTCAACGTCTTCCAGCCCATCGAGTGCCTTTTCGATTTCGACCGTCACCAGCTGTTCGACATCATCGGCCGATGCGCCGTAGTACACCGTATTAATGAAGACGTTGCCCATATCCACGACCGGCATATTTTCCAGCGGTGTTGTAAATATACTAAAGGCTCCGGCGACAACCAATATGACAAAGACGACGTTTAACAGCACCGTCTGTTTGATTGAAAATTTGACAATGGATTTCATCGGTCGGTTTTCTCAAGACCTTTTTTGATTTATTCTCGTGGAGTCAGAACGAAGCAGGGTCGCCTAACTGTGTTCCCGGAGGCAGACGGGGATCATTGGCAATGATGAGATGATGTTCAGTTTGACCGAGCACCAGAACCTTGATTTCAACGCCGGTCTCCTTTAGAAAAACGCGTGGGTTTTCATAGCGGCTGGTAACGGCTTTCTTAGGAACCCACAAACCTTCCGCAGCTATTTTAAGCGGGAGCTGGAAAATCAAGCCACCGCGTCGGGGACTCTTATGGTTGCGAATAATCAGTTCGATGCTTAGCTTGCGCGTCTTTTCGTCAAATTCCGGGTTAATCCAATTGATTGCCACCCGGGCAGGTCTACCCTCCAGCGTGGCATCAAATTCGGGAGTAAGTTGTTGGAGTGCGTCCAGCTCTTGGGCCGAAACCGACAGCGGTACAACGAGATTCTCAAAATCGGCCACCCGTGCAACCGGGGTATTGAGTGTGACCAGTTCACCTTTCTCGACCTGCTTGGCGACCACAACCCAGCCGGCCGGTGCGTAAATGGTATGCCGGCTTTTGCGCTCCTGCAGCTCCTTGAGCCGGGTTCGGGCAATGGCAATCTCAACCCCGATGGCATTCAGGTCCAAACGGGCCTGATCCAAATCCTCCAAGGCGGTGTCCCGTCGCGATTCCGGGGAACTGCCGCGCTGAAATAGATTTTCGATGCGACGGTATTCTTTTTCAAGATAATCCACCCTGGATCGTCGTTTATTTCGGGTAATCTTTAATTGATCCAAGCTATGTTGAACACTGCTGATCTCCAAGTCGACAAATGTTGAATCGATACGGAGAAACGGTAGCTCGCCGATCACCTGGCCATCCTCATAGTTGATTTGGAGGACTCTACCGGCGACCTCCGATGAAAGCGTCATGGTGGTTTGACTACGGGTATAGCCCGTCAAGGTAATTTCGCGGCTGGCGGGCTGTACAATCAAGTCAGCCTCGGCCTGGGCGCGACATTGAGGAGGATATAGGGCGTTGTAAACGATGATTGTCAGTGATACGAAAAAATATCCGAAGGCTCGTGTAAACCGAATCATTGATACTCAGCCGACTGAAAGGTTATGTGAATGCAGATAGCCCTAAAGATTAGGTTTCTTTGAGCAAGATTTTTTTTAAGAAGTCCGTAAATAGTTTAACTCATTGTTGCTTTTTCGATTTAAAAATATCGCAAATAAGCCCCCTTCGGCAGAGCTAGCAGATATAAAAATGGCCCCCCGATGGAGGCGGGAATGCACACTGCTGGTGGTCGCTGATTTGTAATGCCCAAGTACAATCAGGCGCCACGTCAAGGTTAGATATTGAAATCAAACTCAACTGTCAACAGCAAAAAAGGATTGCGACATTATCTTTCTTCATCCCTTTACAGAGGTCGATCAATGCTCGATATCGACGGCATGGTTCAGAAGATCATCCAGGCCGACGTATTCAAGGGCTGCTTCGCTTGTTGCCGACAGAACAACACCTGGCGCCACATCGTTATCCAGGGCTTCCTTCCAACGTGAGGCGCAAAGACACCATCTGTCGCCTGGTTTTAGCCCGGGAAACCCATATAACTTATTTGGACTTGAAAGATCGTTTCCCCGGGCTTTGGTGAAGTTCAAAAAATCTTCCGTCACCTCGCTGCAAACACCGTGTACCCCGATGTCATGCTCTGCAGTCTGGCAGTATCCATTGCGGTTAAAACCCGTTAGAGGTGACATGCTGCAGGCCTTCAATTGGGCTCCAAGTACATTTTTGTCGGTTTTCATTTAACGTTATCCTTAATTTGGGTTAATTATATCGGCTCCCTCGGTTATATTGTTTAAATCACTCATTTTTCACAACTCGAATCAGAGCAGTGAGAGAAATTTCGGTATCCGGTTTTCAGACGGCATGCTGGAAGGCTAAAAAGTGTGTTATCTGTTTTTGGGAGTTCCTTATCGGAAAAATCTTCCATTCCATGATGAACTCAGTTCCGTCTTTTTTGTAGTTGACAGTTTTGCCGTGAAAAACTTCGCCTTTTTCCAGTTTTTTGCGCAAATCATCCAAAAGCTTCTGGTGGGTCTTCGGTCCCTGCAAAATTCCCGGATCCTTGCCGGCAACTTCATCAAAGCTATAACCGGTGAGTTCCGTGAAAGCCGGATTAACGTACAGGATGGGATACCCTGCATCAGCGCGAGTCAGCATTACGGAGTAATTGTTGTTTTCGAGTGCTATTTCCAGTGTATTTTTTAATATGGTTTGATCATTTCCTAACTGATCAAGATTGAAATATATTTTGCTCATGGTAGGACCTCCACTATAGTGTTAGTTAACTTTTTTTAGTTTTTTAGATATCTGTTTAGATATTGAAGAGTTTAGTCTATGAATGTTTGTTAAGTTATTTTGAATATACCGGCCCCGGGTTACCACTTTATGGTCTGAATCAAAAGTGTAGAGGTTTTATTTATTAGACATCTTGTGCAGGGAACGATCGAAATAAGATTTGGTTTTATACTTTAGCTAATAAAACATTAAGATATACTAATAACGCAGAGATAATTGTCAACAAAACTTAATTTTATATTTGACATCTATCTTACGATTAATTTTGACATCTATCTTACTATTAATAAGGTAAGCCGAATCAGCGATCACCAGCAGAGCGATCACCAGCAGAGCTTGGGGGTATGAGGATGGCCCCTCGAAGGGCCCAGGACCTCGCTCTGCTGGTGGTCGCTGATTTGTGAAACAAAGGTTACCTCTACTGTCACGTATTCAATTTTTAATAAATAAATATTGACGGTTTCGTAAAAAGTCGTTTAGTCGTCATGCCGGTCCCGGATCCTAATTGCGTTTAAAGTAAAACTATGTCAGCCGGGTATTTTCGTAGGTATGCAATGGACAATTAAACATCCGGCTTGTTTCACTGGTTGTGAGTAAATAAGGGAACTACCCGTGCTAATTAACTTAGGCATAATGTTGACAAGATCTCATTTTGTCTTATTTTTGTTTAGCTTCATGGATAGCTAATAATAAATCGAAAAAACTGACAAAATAATAGGAGGATATCATGAATAACGCTGAAAGAAAAAATGACCTGTTTACAAACGCAATGTCTAACCTCATGAAAGACAAGCTTGGCGTGAGTATCGATCTACTTACCGAGCTCATCGATACGGATTCCGAAGACAAACTGGCATATTTAGCTCGAGGATCAGTTTATCTAAAGATGAACGATACCAATAAAGCTATTGCCGACTTCAATCACGTGATTGAGATCGACGCCAATCACCCAAAAGCTTATCATTTAAGGGGGCTGGCCCACGAATTGGCTGGAGATAATGACAATGCACTATCCGATTTCAATAAGGCAATTGATATTGATGGCGAGTATGGGGCCGCATTCTATAGTCGTGCAAGCTTGCTTACAAAGATGGGGCAGGAAGAGTCGGCTTTAGAAGACATGAAGATGGTGAATCATTTGTCAAATCTTAACATCGAAAATTTTGCAAACGAAAACAATGTATGGCGCTCACGTCAGCTCCAACTGGAAGAGGCCATGGAAAGCGAAATGCATCGCTAAACTAGAAAGCTATTGCTAAATTTCAGGACCCCTGACCCATTCTGGAAAAACTTCTCGGGAGGCTCTGATACGTAAAAAACCTGTAAAATTTGTATTAGTAACCGTAAACTCAATAAGCAACAAACTTTATCATATATCAAGTGAATGATAGCACATGAAGGGGTATCATAGATATTGCTTGCCTTAGCGCGATTCAATATCTATCAAATTCATAACGACCAGCCCAAATCAAACTTTATGGATGTGATACATTATCTCTTCTGCATCATTTTATAAGGCATATCAGAAGCTATGAATTAGAAAGGAGGAAATTTACAATGAATCATCAATCTACTGATACCATCGTAATAAATTTGATCAAAGAGGCCGTTGAATCGGAGGGTTGCGAGCTGTCTGTGGTTGACCTTGAAAATTTGACGATCAAAGTTAATGGACCTGACGAAGTTGTTAGCAACTGCGCCAGGGCCGTTGCGGAAATACTTGACTGATCGTGCGTCAAATGCGACGTAAGTCTAAAATGCGTCATTTGCATGAGATTATGCCCGTTTGTTGCAGACATACAATCCGCACGAGGAAAATTTTCAGCAAAATGTAGGCTAGACCCTTCAGCGCATTATAAAAACAATTTAAAGGTGCCACTGCGAGGCTCATTTATTACTGGATCCGGTAGTCTGATTCTAATAGCGTGCCTTGTAAAAGATGATGGATAAATTCCAGTGTTAAAGTTTATATTTTGGCGGAAATATGTAAGCTTTGTAATCAAATAAAAATGAAAAAGCTTAATAAAAAATACCTCGCTAGTAACTTCTAGCGAGGTTTTATTTTTGCTCGCAGAGCAAATGTTCGATCCTACCCAATGCCAATTGGCATACAATCGTATAGGGAGCGGCAATCATCGGTATCTCAAACCAGAGATTTGAGCCTCCTTTTTCAGATTCCTGGACGCGATGTCCGGTAGCTTTAATCGTCGCAACTTTCCAGCTCCAAAAACTGCCATACTCATATTCGTCTATGATAAAGGGAAGCCAGACACCCAAAGAAGTCAGCACCTGACCTTTTGAGCCGGTGCTGATGTAGCGTTCTGAAAGCTGAACGTTCTTGACAGTAGGCCCCCATCGTGGCCAT
>JASFFJ010000218.1:0-10499 GCA_050124355.1 Desulfobacterales bacterium
TATTACCGGCGCATTTCCAGGCGTAAGGGTGCTTCGGTGGCTGTTTTTGCCACCGCTCGCAAAATTGCTCAGATAATATACCGCTTGGTCTGCTACGGTCAAGCCTACATCGATATCGGTGCAAAGGCATATGAGGCCCAATTCAATAATCGCCGATTAAAATATTACACAAAGGCTCTTAAAGATATGGGATATAAAATCAAACCCTTAGCTGCCGAAGAAGCTCAGGCGGCTTAACGTAGTTTCACACGAGCGGGAGCCTCTGGCCAAAAAAACGGCCAGTCTGATCGAGAAAGAAACTTTGACCTTGTAAAGTTTCCGAAAAAATAATCGATTGACGATTGACGGATGCCGAGTGACGAATTAAGGAATTCTTTCTATTTTACTATTCTGAATAGCAGAGCGGAGCGATATCCACAATTTGTCAATCGTCAATCGTCATTCGCTATTCGATATGCTGCAGTTCGCTATTTCATCTGAGCCATCGCAGTGGCCGGTTTATTTATCAAAAACCCACGCTATTCTAATGTAGTTTCACACGAGAGTATCTAACATCTCCTTTCACTGACACCCGACACCTGACACCTTGTTCTCTAATAACATCCTGGCAAAAAGAATCCCCTATGGGCCTTACATTTTGACATCGGGGTCAAATTTCGATAAGACGATCGATATCTGTCCGGCCGATGACCTCACTGCTGTGTCCGGGTCTGGCGGCAAAAAATTGCTTAAACCCGAATGTTTTTAAAATCGAAATCAATTTTTCATTGTGTTCGTTAAACGGGAAGCAATATAACTCTGGCGCAGTCCCGAGATGGCTCTCCATCCACTGTAAACACATCTCTGTATCATATTTTATGTAGTCTTCCCATTCGGTCTCAGACCTTCGTATCAGCAATCCACCCCGATAATTGAACCCCTGAAAAGCAAGTTTTGAGCGAATGCTCAAAGCTTCCCCGCAAAGATCAGGCAGGGTTTGAAACCGCTCTAGTTTCCACTTGGCAAGCGGCTTTTTTTTTCGCGGGTGGGTTCGACTAAATATCACATCATGAAAATGACTGTGGACACCAATTCTCACGTTCTTTCGGCTTGAAATTGCTTGAAGCTCTTCGATGGTCATGAAGTGATCGAAGTTGCCATTGACAAAACTGCGGTACATATATTTTTTCGATTTTAGATGGGAAAGGTATTCGCCGGCATACATGCGTCTTGCCTTTCCGGATCTTATAAAGGAGGTGGTAATAAAATAGGTTAAGTTGGCGGGATGGCCCTTCAACAAAGGAAAATAGTAATATTGAGAAAATAGCCCGTCATCGAAGGTCAAGCGGTATTGGCTCAGATCGAGCTCGAAATAATTTCGGTGGATGTCATGAATCATCAGCGTTTCCATTGCGATTTTCCGTTCCTGTTTGAAATCCTGACCCGGATAAACTGGATAGAATAGCCACCAAGGTACCGAAACCCAAACAATAATAGAAACTGAAATTCCTTTCATTCTGAATTACTGAGGTTTCAATTTTTTGCGGACACTGTCCAGGGTCTTTTGTGCCTGTTTAAAATCCGGTTTCAGCTCCAGGGCGCGCACCCATTCTTTCTCGGCCTTGGCCCATTGATTCTGCTTAAAATAGGCCAGGCCCAGTTTGTAGCTGGCCATCGCAAAGTCCGGCTTCAGCATTTGAACCTGACGATAGCTTTCGATCGCTTCCTGATACTTTGCCTGCTGCAGACGGAGGTTGCCGAGATTCATGTGTGCTAAAAACAGTTGCGGATTCAACTCGATAGCTCCCTGGTAATGATTTGCTGCCGCGTCGTCTTTCCCGAGCTGTGCATAGACAATGCCCAGATTGTTGTGGGCCTCGGCGAAGCGTACGTTTCCCGACACGGATTTTTGAAGGGCGGCGGCGGCGGCATCCAGGCGGCTGGCATGGAGAGCCATGACCCCCAGATCCAAGTGAGCCCTGGCATAAATCACCTCTAAAGCAAAGTGGTTGTGTAACAATATACGCTCGCCTGCGATAAAACGGTCTATGGTCTTGATGCTTTTCTCGTAAGCCCTGGTTGCATTGTCCAGACGCCGGGCATCCATAAAACGTTTTGCGATATCGTAGTTGAGCCTCGCGAGCATAAGGGTGGCGTTATAATCCATGGGACTTTTTGCCAGGGCATCTTCATACTTTTGGATCGCATCTCGGAACCTCCCGTTGGCAGTAGCGATAAATCCATCCAGGACATCCCTTTTGGCCTGAAACATTGCGGACAGATCCTGTGCAATTGAAGCGGCGCTTTCAACCCATTTTAAAGCGCTCAGGATATCCGTCGGCTTCGAACGAAATCGATAGAGTTCTTCCAAAAGTTGGCTCGATCGGTCCTGGAGTAGGACTTTGGGTGCGGAATATTCCAACCGGGCATTATCATCCGTGTGGAGCGGTGCTCCTTTGGTGTACTCAGCCACCGCCCCCTCAGTGATGACAAGTTTGTCAATAAACGCTGTAACGTCTCTTAGATTCATTCTGTCCAGATCGGTTCTCAACTTCTCGTCACTGAGGCGATCTATGAGGATTTCATAGTCGATATTCAAATCTTGCGGGGACCCTATCAGCAGGTAATCGCCGCCAAAGGATGCCTCCCACACCGTCATATGGGGAAAAACATCCTGAAAGGTGCGCACAATTGTTTTGAAATCAATCGAAGACATGGAGTAGGCGTGTACCCACTGGCACATCACACCTCTTTTGGGCAGACGTTTTTTCGCCAGATCGAAAAATTCACGGGTAAATAGATTGGCCATTCCCGAGATCCAGGGATTGGATGGCTCTGAAATAATCACATCGTATTGACGGCTTGTGAGGGCCAGGTGATTGCGACCGTCACCGACAATGAGGTTGACCCTGGGGTCGTTGAGGGCATCACCGGTATACTCCTGGAAATATTTATTGGCTTCCACCACGGCCGTTTCTATCTCCACCACATCCACTGCTTTCACCGGATGCTGCTTCACCGCCCCTATTGTCATCCCGCTGCCCAGTCCGATAACCAGGACATTTTCAGCCTTTTGGTGTAGCAGGAGCGGTAAATGTCCGAGCATCAATTGGGTCGCCGCGTCACCCCTGGCTGAAGCATCCGTCTTGCCGTTTATCTGCAGCGCCAGATTTCCTTCGGCGGTTTTTTGCACGGCCACAACGGCATGCAAGCCCTCTTTGAAGTAGAGGGTTTGACGTCCATCTTTCATAGCCGCCCTGAGATCGAGCCCCTTCCTGGCTGAAATATCTTTGTAGCGATCAAAATAAAGGTAGGGGCCGCTGGCGAGAATTGTTACATCCCATTTGGAGATCGGGTACCAGATCAGCAAGGCGATCGCGGCGGTCGCCACCGATCCGGCCATACGTCTTGGCAAGACAAGGGTTGGCGCCCAAAGAAAGAGGACGCCGGCCATAAAGATATTCAGCGCCACGGCGATGAGAATACTGTTCTGGGCTCCCAACCATGGAATTAAAATGAAGCCGGCCATAAAGGTGCCGATGATCGCTCCAACGGTATTGACCGCATATACATTGCCAAAAAACCTTGCCACCCGCCGGACATCTGTGGTGCAAATCTTGATGGCGATGGGTACCGTGGAACCCATTAAGAAGGTGGGAATCAGAATGAGACCAAAGATGATGGTAAACTTTGCCAACTGGATGTACTTAAAAGAATGAGAAGCGTTAAATACAAATTGGGTCACAAAGATCGGCAGGTTGCCAAGGATATGGACAATCCCTAAAGCGGACAGCCCGACTGCCCCTTGGATCAGCGCCAACCACAGGACCAGGTCTCGTCTCCGGTCAATGAATTTAGCGATGGCGAGGCTTCCCAAAGCCAGGCCGCAGATAAAGGCCGTGACAATTAGGCTGAAGGCATAGACCGAGGAGCCGATGGAAAGGGACAGCACCCTTGTCCAGGCAATCTGATAGATCATGGCGGCAATGCCGGAGATGCCGATCCCTACCATGACAACCAATTGGATGGTGCCCCAACTCTCAGGAACGATTTCTTGGGCGCTCTTCTTCTTTTGCTTCTTGTTCCTGGATTTTCCCTTGCTTTCGGAAGCCTCCCTTTGGAAGCGAATCTTGGCGAGCTTCAACATGCCGGCAAAGATTAATAGGTTGAGCAGGGCGGCAAGATAGTTTGTCCAGGATATTCCCAGGATCGGAATGAGAATGAACCCGGCGGAAAAAGATCCCAGCACTGCGCCAAATGTGTTCAGGCCGTATAAGAGGCCGACGTTCCACCCTAAATCCGATGATTTATCTACGAAATATTTACCGAGAACCGGAAGGGTGGCTCCCATCAGGGTGGTGGGCACAAGAAGGATGATTGCACAAACAAAAAAGCGCAGCAGGCTGAAAGCGTAGAAGGAAGGATTAATGCTCTGATAGACGAAACGGAAGAGGGGCTCCGTGGACGCTATGATCAAAGGCAGCAACAGCGCATAGACACCTATGCCTCCCTCCAGGATGCCGTAGATTCTTAAGGGATCCTTCATTTTATCAATAAACCTACCGGCCAGAAAACTTCCCAGGGCCAGCCCACCCATAAAAGCGGTCAGCACGGTGGTAATGGAAAAGACCGTGTTGCCGATCACCAGGGTCAGCATCTTCATCCACAGTATTTCATAGACCAACCCGCAGGATCCGGAAATTAGTAAAAACAGCAAGATCAATGGTTTGATCCCATGCCCGAATACGTCGTCTTTTTTGGTTTTCTTATTCATTTTAGCCGTTTCAAAATAATTTTGTTAATAATCAAATCGATCTATGATATCCTAAATTCGCTGAATGAATACTAAGTTGAGGCAAGTGTCAGCCAATTGACCGCTTCCAGCCGGAGCCCATCTCTGTCGTGAGCCAGCAAGTGAAGATGGTAGGATTTAAGCAGAGGGGGCTCGGAGGGGAGAAATTTTCTGCCGCTCAAATAGTAGAGGAGGCTTTTAATCACGCCTTCGTGGGTAACGACCAGTATATTCTCCCCGGGCCATCTGCTGAAAGCATCCCGCAGTGCCTCCCGGCTTCTCGCCATTACGCTTTTGCGGTCCTCACCACCCGGTGGACAAAAATCCCAGCCGGCGCTTGTCTGTTCGTCCAGTAACTCCGCGGACTCAGCCTGAATCTGTGCGACGGTTTTGCCTACCCAATGCCCCCAATCTTGTTCCCTGAGCCGGGAATCAATTTCAATGGGAATTTTTAAAAATGCATTGATCCTCTCACCCGTGGCCAGCGCACGGTCGGCATCGCTTGCCAGTATGCGATCCCATGAGTACCGCAACAAAATCGGCCCCCAGTTTGAGGCTTGTCTTTCACCGTCAGTCGTCAGGGGAGAGTCGCTCTGTCCCTGGATCTTTTTCTCGCGGTTCCAGATAGTTTGAGCGTGGCGAATTAAGCCGAAACGTATGATTTCATATGGATCTTGCATCTATCTTTATTATAGCCATAAAAAGGTACAAAGGACCTGGCTTTGGTTTGCCCTTGGAAGGGGGCTCTCCATGACTCTGCGCTGCTTAACATCTTTGTATTACACTGATCAAATATCGCAATTATGGGACTTGGTCTTAACATCGGCCACGACTTATTCGTAGGTTGGGTTGAACATTCCGAAATCTTTTGTTGGGTTTCGTTCCTCTACCCAACCTACCTGCCAGCCATTTTTGTGTTATCGGCGAAACCCAACAAGATGGCCGAAAATAGAACTATCCCCCAATTATGGCTTTTTACGAATCCATCATTTTCAGATCGTCGATTCTCGGCCGCCTGCAGTTTACTGTTCTTTGAATCACCGAATCAAGTTTCTGATAATTTTTTTCCAGATCATGGGCCTCCCGCACATAAAATTTTGCGGCAACTCCCATCCGACGCCTTAAGTTTTTATCAACCATCAAGCGTTTGACGGCATCCACAAACGGTTCCAGGGCATACATCGGTACCAGTAATCCGGTTTTACCATCCTGCACGGCTTCCGGTACCCCGGCATTGTTAAAAGCGATCACCGGCAACCCGCAGGATTGAGCTTCCAGAAATACAATCCCCAATGATTCTCTGATACCGGGAAAAACAAAGATGTCAGCGGCACTGTAGTAGCGATACATATCCTTGCGTGGTATTTTTCCCAAAAATAGCGCACGATCCGCCACATGTTTTTTGGCCAGCTGCTGCAGTTTTTCTCTTTCTTTACCGTCTCCGGCGATGACCAACCGAAATTTTTGCCCCTGTCGGTAAAGCTTGCCACAGGCCCGTATCACCCAAATGAGCCCCTCTGTTTTGACATCCGGCCTCAACATGGCGGCTGAAAAAATAACCGGTTCGTCGGCTATATTCCAATGCCGATGCAATGTCTTACGGGAAATTTCGTCAAAAGAAAATTCGTCTGGAATGATGCCCGGAGCCACATAAGTAACCCGGTTTTCGGGCAAAAGACGTTTGAGATTGAGAAAGTCGACCGATTTATTGCTGAAAACATGATTCGCGGCACAAAGGGATTTTTTGTTCAGATAAAATCCCGGTTTCGCTTTCCATTGGCGCCTGCGCTTGGTGGAATAAATGCCCTGGAAGATGACATAAGGAATGTTCAATTTTCTGGAGACGGCAGGGCCCAGCAAATCTGGTGCTTTATAGTAGCTATGATAGGTTAGCCATAGATCAACGGAAGCATCATAAAACGTTTGGACGGCCTTCCTTCTCTCCTCGATTAATTTTAGCCATAACCAGGGTTTCCAGTAAATCCAGCGGCATCGGAGTGAACTCGCTTCAATCACCCGGTGCCCCTGACGGTTTAGGAAATCGAAAATACTGGTCGCAGTGACAAGATCACCGGAAGGATGGGCATGACCCAGTGGTTTAAAGGGGGCGTAGAACAAAATTTTCATACTGGACTTTTATGATCAGTATTCGGTATTTTAAAACGATTTCTAATGCTTATGCAAAATGCTGCTTGATGAAAATTTTGAAACTTCCAAGATCCAAATACGAAATCTCAAACAAATTCCAATGACCCAAATCCAAAATACCAAACAATTAATCCGTCTTCAGTTGTGCACGGCAGCAGGTTCTCCGACAGGCCGGGGCTTGCGATGCAACACAATACCATTTTGGTGATTGTTTCGGTCATTGAATATTGAGATTTATTTGTATTTTGGTGCTTGATTTTTCGGATTTTATTGTTGACAAAGCTTTCTGATTCAAACGGTGTTCCGCCTTCCACATTCCGAATTAACATACCCCTTTACTATGCCCTTAGCCCTATGCCCTCGGCCCCATGCCCTCTGCCCTATGCCCTTAGCCCCATGCCATTTGCCCTCGGCCCTAACCCCTCTTTCCGGTACACCTCCACAAGATCCTGTATCAGCTTTCGGTTGTCAAAGTCCGTGGCCACCCGTTGTCTGGCCGCCACGGTGATCCGATTTCTTAACTGCATATCCGTCAGCAGGCGCAGCATGGCCTCGGCCAATTTTCGGGGATGACCGGGGGGCACTAGAAGACCGGTTTTACCGTCTTCAACCAGCTCTGGGATGGCTGAGATATCCGTCACCACCACCGGCACCCCCATGGCCATACTTTCCAGCAAAACATTGGGGATACCGTCGCGGTCTCCGTTGGAAGCCACCTCACAGCCCAGAACAAAAAGGTCGGCCTTTTGATAATGCTCCAAGACCACATGGTGCGGCTGAGTACCAAGCCAGCGGGTTACCGGCGTCAGTCCCAGCGTTTTAATGAGCGCCAGTATTTTCTCGCGCTCGTCTCCGTCACCGATTAGGGTGTAAGTCAAAGGGACTTTTCGATCGCTAAGTTGTTTGAGGGCTTTCAAAACGGTGGGCAGTCCTTTTTTTGCGGTAAACCGGGCAACGGTCAGAATCCGATAGGGCTCAACAGGATGTTGCGTATCTTCGCCGTTGCCGGAAAACAAACCGGTATCAATTCCATGATAAATGCGATGAATCGGTGTCGCAGCCCCATCCGATAGCGTTGACAGGTATTTGCGATTATATTCGGTGCAAGTGATCACAAACTGGGCTTGTTGGATTTTTTCACGAAGCTGTGCCGGATTCGATGTATAAATATCTACGGCGTGGGCGGTGAAACTAAAGGGCAGTCCGGTTAAAAGACTGGCAAACATGGTAACAGATGTCGGCGAATGGGCAAAGTGGGCATGCAGATGGGTAACCCCGCTGCCCGGCAGAAATCGTCGTACCAGGTATCCGGCCTGCAACAAATGTTTGATGGTGGCGGATTTGCGTGTTCTTAAATATCGCCGGTACGCCATTTTTAGAGCACCGGCATATAATACCGGTTTTTTTAGGGCCAGAAAGAGGTTGTGGTACAGCAACCGCGGTAAAGGCTTTATCAGGGTTTCGGGCAGGTAATCCACTTTGGCCCTGATTTCTTTTATGCTATCATGGCTGAAATTTTCCCGCGGATTACGCATGGAAAACAAATGAACGCAAAAACCAAGCTTTTCAAGCAACAGAATTTCGTTGGAAATGAAGGTTTCGGAAATGCGGGGATAACCTTTCAAAATCATCCCCAAAACAGGAGCCCGGGAGGTCCTCATGCTCTTTTGCACCTGAAGTTAACCAGACGCCGTTGCATGGTTTCAATACCGGTAAATTTAAATTGGGAAATGGCTTCACGATAGGATTCGGGATTTTCTAGGAGATGTAAAATTTTGTCCCGTAAGATATCGGGTGCATAGTCCGCCCAGGGAATATATTCTACCAGATCTTGCCGGTGAAATGACCGGGCGCGTATAATTTGTTCCTGCCGGGGTGTTTCTCGCGGAATCACCAGGCTGATGGTCCCCTGACCAAGGATCTCGCAAAGCGTGTTATAGCCTCCCATGCTGACGACGACATCCGCAGCCGCGAAGATTTTCTCCATCTGACGATAAAAATGGTATGTTCGCACTCCCATTCGTCTGGCCCGTTTGAAAACATCCCTTCTGGAGTGTTTCGGCATGAACGGGCCGGTAATCAAGACGCTTTTAAACGGGTGCGGTTGGCTGAAGGATTCAAGCATCGCCAAGTATGTATCCATAACTCTAAAACCATCGCCGCCGCCGCCGGTGGTAACCACTACCAGTTTTTCACTGTTTTTGAGGCCAAGCTCTTTTTTGACGGAACGCACAGCTTCTTTACTTGGAACTTTACGGGGGATATATCCGGTAAAGTGCATTTTTTGACTGACGGATTCTGAAATATCATATTCAGCTATGGGATCATAAAACTCCCGATTCCCGTAAATCCAGATCTCACTGTATAACATTTCCAGGTGCTCATAAACCCTTTTCCGCTGCCAGTCCTTTTTGACGGTGGCCGCATCGTCCATGATATCACGCAACCCGAGAATGGATCGGGTATCGGGCCGACAGCGCCGCAACCACCGCAGGGTGGGCAATACTTCTTTCTTTAGTCCAAGGGGCTCCTTGTCCACGATGAACAGGTGGGGCTGAAATGCTTTGGCCGTTGCGGTGATAATGTTTTTGCGGATGTCGAGCACATGGCGGGCATGGATTTTGATGGAAAGGGGCAGGTATTCGTCATTGGTTTTTTTGATCATTCCCGGAATCCGGACAAAATCGATTCGGTCCGGAAAGGTGAAACGACCGACAATGGGGGAACCCGTCAGTATCAGAATATTGATGCGAGGCCCTAGCAAATGGGATGCGATGGCCATCGTCCTTCGGATGTGTCCGAGACCATAGGTGTCATGGGAATACATCAGGATATTATAGGTCGAGTTGCGCGCCATCGCCTTTTTAGGTCACCGCCTGCATTTGTTTTACAAATAATATTTTTTGCGAACCCCCTATATCACATCCGGAAAGCCACATCAAACCGTACCATAAGATTTGCTTTGCGGGGCATCCGTTTCGCTGCTATTTGGCATATAGTGGTTTTGGTAAATCAGCGACCACCGGCAGAGGTAGCCCCGGACCTTTTCAGGGGTCATCCTCATATCCCCAGCCCTTCTGGTGGCCGCTGATTTTCACCGATATCTGATGCATGATTCAATTCGAATGAGAATTTATAATGGGAAACCATTCGTTTTGTCAAGAAATCCTCTTACTTTAATCTCTCCTGGGGTATATTCTCAGCGGCTTGCTGCGATAAAAGTCAATCAACGACCACCAGCTGGAGGTATGAGGAAAGCCCCTCGAAAAGACCGTGGAGAAAAGCTCTGCTGGTGGTCGTTGATTTGTGAAAACATGATACGCCGCGGCTTGCCTCAGAGAGATTTCATTTCTCTTATCCTTCACATTGTCACACTATTTTGCTATAGATCTCCAGAAAGTAAAGATTCCATTCATGAGCTGTTTTCGTTTTTTCAACCCGGAACCCTGAACCCTGAACCGCTTAACTTCGATATTAACATGAAAGTGAACACTCAACGTTTCATCGACCGCTATTTCGGAACCATAATTTGTCGCATATTTTCGATGTATCATCGAATTTTTGGCAAAGAATCCAAGTC
>JASFFJ010000219.1:0-10484 GCA_050124355.1 Desulfobacterales bacterium
CTAAAGGATTTCAAGGTAATGAATACCATTCGCTGCATCTTTGTCGCCATATTGCTAATGTTGTTAACACCCCTCCCCCTGGTATCTTCAGATCTGCCCTCCCGGGAAATACTACGTCAATGGATTGCGGAGATGAAGACCTCTTCTAGGGGTCCCTTTGCCCGTATCCGCTGGTTTTGCAACGACGGCAGTGTTCTGCCTCCAAAGGCCTATGCCTGTAAAGATCATGGCGGCGGGGTCCAGCACGGCGAATGGACCGATCGTGTTAAACGCTTGCGTACCGGCGGGTATTATATCGCCAATATCCTAGCATCTCTTAACCTGAAACAGATAATTGATACTCCGGGCTACTCCGACCTTTACAACCAGATTTTAATCGAGAAGTTTTTGATTGCCGCCGACGACGGCTGGATCTTTCGTAAAGCCCGCTATTACCGTGGGGCGGTTCAGGCCGAAAACGAAGCCGCCATGGCACGCGAGCTGTTGCTGGGTCTTGCCGGCAAGGACGTCTGGAATTCACGTGGCTTTATCCCGCTCAGGATCGGTGCCAACCTGTTGGATCATGGGGTTGAAACCACCAGTGTGGCAAGGGTTCGTCAACAATCTCTATCGCTTTCCGAAAAAGACAAAGGATTTTTACCGCTGCGTGTCAAGATTCATAATCAGCCGGATCGGGAAGATGCGCAGCGTGTGCGCGACTATGCCGCCGGGGTTCGAAATGCTGAGCTGGCGGCTGAATACGAGAGTCTGGCGATCGAAATGGATAAGGTATTTGCGCCGCAATCCGGATCTAAGGGCCTAAAAGAGCTGGAAGGGAAACTCAACAGCAATTCCGAACTTGCCCGGGAAATAGCGGCGGCGGTTGAGACACTCGAAACAACCAAAGATGCCGGCGTGCGGTTTGCGACAGCCGGCAGGATCATGGCCACTATCAGAGATCAACTCGTACACCTTCGGCCGGCAACGCTCCGATTGGCTGCAGTCGACGCCAGCTTGGCAATGGAACTCGAACAGCACGCTGCGGGCAGGTCCCTGATAGAACGGTTAGCGAGCGCCTCCCGCCGCGAACGATTACAGTGGCTTCAGGACTGCAGTTTCGCCGTTTATGGGGCCGGCCTCATATCGGCCATTCAATTGGGCCATTTACAGGATGCTTTTGCCAAAATTGATGGTGATGCAACATCGCTCGAGATCTACAAATCAACCCTCGACTATCTGGCCCGGGTGCCGGGTTGGAGCACCCAGTGGCTGCGTTTCCATTTCGATGAAAGCAAACAAAAACTGGCTGAGATTGAACCTTTGGTCGACCGTGTCATTCAGGATTTTTTAAGGGGAAGCCCGTTGTTCTTCTACTCAAATGTATTGGACAGCTTACTGCGCGATGCCAACCAGCTTGTGGGATTGCGCCACGAGCTCTTCGGCCAGGACGTCGGTGCCGGACTGCGTAGCCTCAATCCCGGACTCGCACGCGGCAAAATCAAAATGACTTCGGCTGAACACCCTGAAGACTTTGACCCACAAGGCATTTATCTGTTGCCGGAGACGATTGCGGAATTGCCGCCGGTGGCCGGCATTCTGACGGCCGGCGAAGGCAATCCCTTGTCGCATGTGCAGCTGCTGGCGCGTAACCTGGGCATTCCCAATGTTACGGTGGATGAAAGCCTCATCCCGCAACTGGCGGCCTACAAAGGGCGGGACGTCATCCTGGCCGCCAGCCCGGCCGGATCCGTTCAACTGATGCTCGATAAGGGGCAGTTGAATGACGTCTTTGAGCAAAAGACCGCTTCGACAAGTCTGATTCATCCGGATTTGGAAAAACTGGATCTCAAGACGCGTGACTTTATCCCCTTAAACCGCCTGCGGGCCAAAGACTCCGGACGTATTGTCGGCCCCAAGGCTGCCAATTTGGGTGAATTATACCACCATTATCCTGAAGCGGTCGCCAACGGCCTGACGATTCCTTTTGGCGTTTTTCGCAGCATTTTGAATCTACCTGCCAGAAACAGCAAACAGACGATGTTTGAGTGGATGGAAGCTGAATATGAAAAAATACAGGCCATGCCGGCCGGCTCTGCTAGACGTGACGAAAAAATGGAATCCCTGCGCCAGCGATTGGAAGATTATATCCTGCGCATCAAACTCCACGATGACTTTAAGCGGCGATTGGCTGCGGCCATGGAGAAAGTCTTCGGCCCGGATGGCACCTATGGCGTTTTCGTGCGCAGCGACACCAATGTGGAGGATCTGCCCGGTTTCACCGGCGCCGGATTAAACAAGACGATCCCGAACGTGGTGGGCATTGAAAATGTTTTGGCGGCCATTCCCAAGGTGTGGGCATCGCCTTTCAGCAAGCGGGCCTTTGCCTGGCGTCAATCACACATGGACCTGCCGCAACACGTCTATGCCTCTGTGCTTCTTTTGCGCAGTGTGCCGTCGGAAAAATCAGGTGTGATGGTAACCCGTAATATTGACACGGGTGAGAAAGGATGGCTTTCGGTGGCCGTCAATGAAGGGGTTGGCGGTGCCGTCGACGGGCAGGCCGCCGAGTCGTTGCGAATTAATTTCAAGACGGGTGAGGTCCGCTTGCTGGCACAGGCCACGGCGCCCTGGCGCCGGGTGCTGGGACCTACCGGAGGTGTTGACAAAGAGTTGGTGGAAGGTTCTGAAACCGTGCTCAAACCGGTTGAGATCGAGCAACTCATCGACCTGGCGCAAGATTTGCCAAAGCGATATCCATCGATTTTGGATGCCGGCGGAAACCCGGCTCCGGCCGACATCGAGTTCGGCTTTGTCAGCAGTAAATTGCAGCTTTTTCAGATTCGGCCTTTTCTTGAAAGCGTTCAGGCCCGCGGCAATGAATACCTAAACGGCCTGGATCGGGATATGAGCTCCCAGCTAAATAAAACCGTAAAGTTGAGTGAGGTGCCCTTATAGGTGCCTAGACCATTTTTTCTGACAACATGTTGTAAGATATGGTTTCAGGTGTCAGTGTTCAGGTTTCAGGATTCACTGATTCGTTTTCCTGACACCCGAAACCTGACACCAGACACCTAATTTAAATAATCGGCGGACTTGCTGCCCCGTAGGGGACCCTTTCTGCCAGTGCAGTATCGAATTCAGCATGGTGTCTTAATCCTGATCTCTCTACATATATTGGTTAAACAATGAAACATTACCCGGCATTTTTCTTCATTTTATTACTCTTGTTTATCCCCGACCTGAGCGATGCGTATCCCCTGGACGCCTATCCTGAAACGGGAATTCGACGTGTTGAAGCCGCCCGATTAGCAGTGTTGGGCAAAATGCGCGGTCGCAAGCAACCCCCCGGTGCCCTGCTACCCACCAGTTTGGTGGATTTACGGCTGCTGGATCGACCGGATTTGGTCCTGCCGGAGCCCGATCCGGAATTCAGCGCCCGTGTTCTCCAACTTTTAGGGGATAAAGCAAGCCGCTATGGCATTGCCGTTTTAGATCTTTCAGATATTGACCAGCCCCGCTATGCCGAACATCGTGCCGATGTCAAACAAAACGTCGGCAGCGTCGGCAAAATTGCAGCGGCGGTGGCGGTTTTTCAGGCGCTGGCCGATTTGTATCCGCAGGATATCGAAGCCCGCAGACGGCTGCTGCGTGAAACCGTCATCACGGCGGACGAATTCATCCAAAAGGACCATCACGACGTCCGTATCTGGAATCCCGATACCGGAATCCTCAAAATAAGAAGATTACAGGAGGGTGATAAGGGATCCCTTTGGGAGTACCTGGATTGGACCCTTTCCGCCAGTTCCAATGCCGCCGCATCAATGGTGATGAAAAACGCCATGCTGCTGAGACACTTCGGCCGGGAGTATCCCGTCTCCAACGACCAGGCTAATCGATTTTTTCAGGAAACCTCTCGCAAACAGTTACGTGAACTCTACGAACAGACTTTCCTGGCGCCCTTCACCCGTAATGGGCTGGACCTGCAGAATTTTCGCCAGGGCAGCTTCTTTACCCGTTACGGCAAGCAACGGGTGCCCACCGGCTATAATAGTTACGGCACCGCCCGGGAGCTTATGCGCTTGCTTTTGTTGATGGAGCAGGGACGTTTGGTAGATGTCTTTTCCAGTCGGGAAATCAAACGGCTGCTATACATTACCGAACGCCGCATCCGCTATGCCTCCGGACCCGCCATGGGTGATTCGGCGGTCTATTTCAAATCCGGATCGCTTTACAGTTGCAAAGCCGAGCCGGGGTTCAAATGCCAAAAATATCGAGGCAACGTTAAGAACTACATGAATTCAGTGGCCATCGTGGAGACGCCGGCTGGTGTCAACCGCTTGTTCTACCTGGCGACCTTGATTTCGAACGTACTTTACAAAAATTCCGCGGTGGATCATCAAACCCTGGGGACCTATATTCACCGCATGATCGAGGCGGAGCATCCATCGCCACCGACCCCGCCCGGTCAACTTCCCCTGGAGGTGACTTTCAGCCGCAACCTGATCGGCTTCGGCCCGGAACAACAGGAACGTCTGCAAGTTGCAAGAGCCCAAGCGGCCCTCTCAAAACTGGGCTTTGATCTCGGCAAGATCGATGGGAAATTGGGACCCAAAACGACATCGGCCATCAAGGCCTTTCAAAAAAAACAACACATGAAGGCGGACGGAAAAATTACTGATAAATTACTGGAACAGCTTAAAATTGCTATTGAACGTAGGCCGCCAGCTGATCCTTGACAGCCAGACGCTACAAAGGACAGTGAAAATATTAATGGACCTCGTCTCAATGGGAGCTGCTGGTGATGATTAGGAAGAAACGATTCTAAAAAAAGCGAAAGAGTTAAGGCATGTTTAGAACGCCAGATTCAAACGATTCAATCCGTTCGCGAAACCGATTAATCGTTTTATTGAGCCTTTTAACGTTCTCAAACATCGCCTGCTTTACCATCATTACCTCCTTCACCAAGAGTAATTTCCTCAATGCCATCGCAAGCTCAACCTATTTCATAGATATCTACAACCAGAAACCGTATTTTTTACTTTACGGTCTTACAGGCGTCAGTTTTGTCATCTACAGTTGCATTTACTATGTCTACGGCAGTAAAGTGAGCTTTGAGCGTCGCATCACGCGTGAAATGCTTGCATTGTTGACTGTATCGCTCTTTCTTTACTGCATACCACAGGTTTTGCCGGGCTTTCATAAGAAATTTCTGCCGGCGATGTGTTATTTCGTTATTATCGATATTTTCGACGAATTAATCATTGTTCAAACCTGGTCATTAATAAACTACTGCATCAATATCCGGGAATCGAAACGATATCAGTATGTTTTTCTTTTATCCGGCAGTATGGGGGCACTGATCTCAGGTTATCTCATCATTGAACAGGTGCCCAGCGGAAATCAGCTGATTTTTCTTTTGATGACAGCCTCGTTGTCTGCGTTCAGTTACGGTATCATCAAGTATATTTTCCATGATTACCGTTCCCGTATCAACATCAGTGTCGCTGCCACAAGGGAGAGCCTTAAGACCCTCCTGTCATCTCAGAAGAGATATAAAATCATTCTATCCATTGTCCAGATTGTCATATTGATCGGAATTTTTAACCTATTGTTCAAGGTGCTTTTTGATGTTCAGATCAATGCAAATTACCCGACGCAGAATTCATTCACTGCGGGACCACCCATCGAGCCTGCAAGCCACACCGGGGACACATCTGGAAAAAGTCACAAAGCGACAGATCCGAAAACCACATTTATCGGCCGCTACAAGGCAAGCATCAGCGTTGTTCAGATTCTTCTGCAGCTGCTGTTTATCTACTTTTTTGCCAGATTGTGGTTAAACGGCAAAGTCCTTTATGCTTATCCGCTGTTGTTGATCCCAAATCTGCTCTTCATCATAGGCGTTTATATTTTCAAACCGGTTGGATACCAAACGCTTATATTCTGGGGAACGATTTCTGCCTGCGCAATCAATGACTTGCTGAAGCGGGTGATATTCGATTCTTCCTACCAGTTGCTCATGTTTTCGATACCGGAAAAGCTGTGCAACGCTATCCGTATGTATTCCAAGCTGTTTTTTAAACCTGTGTTCGTTATCGGTATCTGTGCCTTCTTTTTGATCATCCCCGAACTTGACAATCCGATGGTCGTCTACACGCTTTTGATCATAGCATCTTTGGCAGCGATACTCCCGATCATTTGCCGGATTCCGGAAAGATACGTATTGTCTTTAAGGGAGAGCATTCAGCGGCGAAACAGGATAGAACGTGTTCGTGAATCTCTGATAAGCTACCAGCCGAATTTAATTTTAGATCAGTACAAAATTGCACGGGACCATCACAACGACATATTCAACTATCTATACTTATTGAATTTGATTCGAAACAGCTATGCTTCCGAGCTCGATGAAGTCCTTAAAGAGCTGCTTAAACATGAAAATAGGGATGTGAGATTGGAAACCGTTTCCGTCATCAGTCAGGTAGGGGCAAACCACCTGGTCGGTGATTTGGAGCAAATGTGCCAAAGAGAAGAAGAAGCACAGGTCAAAGAGAAGTGCCTGCAGATAATCGCTGCTTGGGGTCCTGCAAATGGTTTAAATAATTACGAGTACTTAGACGCAGAAGGTTCAATTGATTTTCTGAAATACAACTTGATAATCGTTCACCGTTGGGGTTCCGATAATCTGAAAGAAAAAGCCGAAAGAGAGATCGTACGGCTCTTAAAATCAGAGGATGACGGCGATGTTTTGGCCGGCATCTGGTTGGTAGGCGAATTGAAGCTTACATCGTTTAAAGACGAGATTCAACTGCATTTCGGAATACACAACGATCAAGCGTTTGACACTATGCTTGAAGCGCTTTCAAAAATGGATGACCTCGATCTCTTTGTAGCGTATCTCGAAGATGTTGGATTTGACAAGATTCGTAACTATGCATCTTTGAACAAACACTTGGCGCGATTCGAAAGCAGGGCCTTTGATGTTATTTTTGATATGCTGATATTTAAGACGCGCTCCAAATCCTTTATGGATCTCGAAAAATGTCTACGAACCCTAAGGTTTCTTCCTTCACAAGACGCAGTTGATTTTTTAATAGATACTCTATTTCGTTTTCCCAACCCCCATGTCAAGAAGGAAGCACTGTTATGTATCAACAGGTTAAGAAAAGCTGATGAAGACCTTGGCTTTGAAGAACTTGTAGAAAGGTTGTCTGACGAAATTGACAAATGCCGCGATCTTTGCATAGACTATGAAGTTATTGCTTCGACCAGACCCGATAGCCTGTTGCTGTTGGAATTGGCCAGAAAAATAGAAATCCAAGTATGGATGATCTTTCAAATTCTGGATCTCCTGAATCCAGAATTGAAAGTTATGGATTCTTTTTTTCGAATCAAGTGGCATTCCGACAAAAAAGAGGACGCGGACCACACCAGAGCCAAATCCATAGAATACCTAGAAAGCATCATTAAGCACGAAAATAGCGATATTCTACAACTCCTCGAATCTATTAAATTTGATGATGGGCTTTTCTTCGGGTCAGTCATGCCCCCCGATTTTTTTAAGGATGCCGAAGATGTTTATGAAAGGATATTCCAGGGACAGGATTACTGGCTAAAGTTGTCCGCAGTTTGGGGGATGCCCCGGGCAATAAGAGGACGTTATCAGAAATTTTTAGTGGAGGTCGAAGCCATGATGCCCCGGTTGGAGAAATTTCATCTCATTAAAGATTCGCCGATGCTGAAGGGACTCTCAATGATGGAACTTATGATGTTTGCCGAATTTATGGAGATCGTAGAGTTTCGTGCGGCAGATTATGTGTTTAAAATCGGAGATCCTTCTAATGCACTTTACAGAATCCTGGAAGGAAAAGCGGAGCTCTTGGACGAAAACCAAAAGCGAATAGATCTTCTTGAAGCGCCGCTTGGCATTGGATTTGGTTTTATTATACGCAAGTCGGTCAGAAGGTACGCCTTGAAATGTATCGAGGATTGCCGCATGATAAAAATATCAAGTGACGATTTCAACGAAATACTGGAATTGAATCCACGCATTTACAAAAACATCTTTGAAATACTACTGACAATGGTTGACAAGGATATTTTCAGATTGTGATGAATTGTTATCTAACCAATGATTCAGAAAAGGGTACCCACATTCGAAATCATCAATGATGTCAATTTGACCGGGATATACCGTACTTTTTTAATTTGCGAACCACGCTGGGTTGACTGATGCCCAGATATTTTGCTATTTCACGGGTCGATTTGCACTGCATAAACGCGGTTTTCAGTATTCTCGATTCGGTTTCTTTGAGTTTTACGGTCAATATCGATGGCACAACGGTGTGGTTTGCGGTGGCTTGAACATCCTCTGATGTTTCATATCCCAGGCTTTTCTGAATAAATACATCCAGATTTCGCTCTTCACTTAATACCACCGCTTTCTTAACCAAATTTTTTAGCTCTCGAACATTTCCTGGAAATGAGTAGGCCTGCAGCATTTCGATGGCGGAATAGGAAAGCTGCTTATCGGATGAATAGGTCTCATTGTATTTATGCAAAAAATAGTTGGCCAAATCAAAGGTATCATCCGGGCGCTCCCTTAGCGGAGGAATTTTGATACTAAAAGCGTTGAGACGGTAATATAGATCCGCCCTGAATTTTTTTTCTTTCACCAGTGTTGCCAGGTCTTTATTGTCGGCGACGATGACCGTACAATCTATTTTGGTAGGTTTCAACCCCCCCAAATGCATAATTTCATGATCCTCAAGGCACTTCAACAGCTTTGCCTGAACCACATAGGGAACATCCCCTATTTCATCCAGAAAAAAAGTTCCACCATGGGCCAGTTCAAATAGGCCAGCCTTGCCACTTTGGCGCGCGCCGGTAAAAGCACCTTTCTCGTAGCCGAAAAGTTCAGCCTCCAGGAGATTTTCCGGGATGGTCGCACAATTTATCTGGATAAATGGCTTATTACGCCGGGGGCTGTTGCGATGGATAAATTTCGCTAAAAGCCCCTTGCCGGTACCGGACTCTCCCTGGATGAGTATGTTGGATGCTTCCATTTGAGCAATTCTTAAGGCAATTCTTAAAACTTGCCGCATTTCTTCACTTTCGGCGATAATTTCTTGTTTTTTGAGTTCAAGCATCCCCAGTTCGGTAAGTTTGTCCTTGTACTTATTGGAAACCAGACGGGTTTGATTTAGTTGCTCTAACAGCTCGTTCAGCCGGGTCATATCCCGCTCATTGACCACTACCAAAAAGACGTTTCCGTTCTCATCAAATGCAGGCGTTCCGGTCGACAAAATATATTTACCGGTTTTTTCGATGTACTGAAGCATGTTCACCTGGCGTTTGTTCGCCAACACATCCGGCGACAACGCTTGATCGATGACTCCGCTTTCGACCAATTTGACGACATTTTTATTCAATACATCGGCCGCTTTGACGTTGCTAAATTTTTCCGCTGCCTGATTGACGGCAATCACCTTTCCGGTTCCGTCCACCACCCAGATGCCATCTGAAGAAGAATTAAAAATCGTTTCAAACTGCTTATTTAACCGTTGATAGGATTCCAATTTGTGTGCAGTTTGTTCGAATTCATACATTTTTTCGAAGCAACACACGGCCCCTATGAGATTTCCGTTTTCCCTGATAGGAGTAATGTTTGCAACCAATTTCATCCGTTTTCCGCGAATGTGACGACCAATCTGGGGTTCCCCGGTTTGCAGACATCGATGTATCAATCGAGCGGTCATCTTCAGATGTTCGGAGATATTCGTACCGATGATCTTTTGTCTGTCAATTCCAATGATTTCCGATGCCTGTTGGTTGATAGCGGCGATATTGCCGCTTGGGTCTGTAGAGAGGATACCAATGCTTGCTGAATTAAAGGCCTGGTTCAAAGTGGGCTTCAATTCCATGGTTTGCTCCTGAAGTCCTGCCACAAGGCGATTAGTTTATTTTTAGGCGCATATCAAAATTTTACCAAGAAGTCTTTTGATGCAAATGGCGATGGAAATCAGCGACCACCATCCGAGTTGGGGGTATGAGGATGGCCCCTTGAAGGAGCCGGGGCCACCGCTGCTGGTGACCGGCCACCTTGTATGGTGGCCGCTGATTTTTAAAAAGAATTTTTTGATCTCTGCCTTATCCGATCTGTCGGTTTTGATGACCACTTGACCGATTCATCACTGGCAATATCTTGTTTGCTCCAATCGGATTTGGTGTTGGTTGTTAAACTGGTCTATACCAATAAATCGCAACAAACAAGCAAAAATTCTTTTTTATCTCAATTCATAAACCGCCGGCATCGATCAGGTTTGCACCCATCAAGCATGCCCTCGCGGTAACAGTAGAACCTTTTAAATTCTCATCCCGGCATAGCCGGTGGCTTATGAATTGAGTCAAGATCTTTCTTTTCAAGGCATCGGTATCCGATAGCGCTGTTGTATTGCTTACCGGGCATAATTCTAAATGGATGACCCGTTGATTCCCACCCGACGCCT
>JASFFJ010000220.1:0-10440 GCA_050124355.1 Desulfobacterales bacterium
TTGAAACCGGATAGATACCTTAAATGTCCTATCTTTACTTGAAAATTCTTAAACATTTACCAAGATAGAATTATGGAGGGAATTATGGCTGATGAGCAGTCACCCGTTAAATTGGATGCAGAAAAGGTACCGGAAATTCTTCCGATTCTGCCATTGTACGATGCCGCACTTTTTCCCAAAATGGTACTGCCGCTGGTGGTCCTGCAGGGTGAATCCGTCCAGCTGGTGGATGAAGCCATGGCGAAGGATCGTATCATCGGTTTGATGGTTTCTAAAAAACCTGAAGACAAGGATACGCCGGGCAAGGAAGATCTGGCCGCGATGGGAACCAGTGCCATGATACTCAAAATGGCGAAGACCCAGGACAATCGTACCCAGCTTTTGGTTCAGGGATTGAACCGATTTAGAATAACCGCGTTTGAAGAAGGAAAATCCTACCTTGTCGCCCGTGTTAAGGTCATTAAAGATATCGAGGCCAAGGACAATGAGATCGAAGCGTTGATGTCCAACCTTCTGAATCAGTTTGAACGGATTGTGGAGTTATCACCGGGTCTGCCTCCCGAGATTGCTCAGATGGCCAAAAGCATCCAGGAAGCCGGCACCATGGCGGACATGATTGCGTCAACCATCAATTCGACGCCCATGGAAAAGCAAAAAGTCCTGGAAACAATAGACGTTAAAGAACGATTGAAAGAAGTCACGCGCCTGGCAAACCATCAACTCGACATCCTGGAATTGGGCAGTAAAATCCAAAACCAGGTCAAAGGTGACATGGACAAAAGCCAACGTGAATATTACTTGCGGCAGCAACTAAAAGCCATCAAAGAAGAGTTGGGAGAAAAAGATGAGGCGGGTGTCGAGATAGAAGAATACCGGGCAAAGATCGAAGAAAAGAACCTGCCCGATGAAGCCCGCAAGGAAGCCGAACGGGAACTGGACCGCTTGTCTCGTATGCATCCCTCTTCGGCTGAATATACTGTGGCATCCACTTATCTGGACTGGATTACAGCCTTACCCTGGCACGACCGTACACCGGACAATCTGGATATTAAAAAAGCCAGAAAAATATTGGATGATGATCATTTCGGTCTGGAAAAACCCAAACGGCGGATCATTGAATATCTGGCGGTGCGAAAGCTGAAACCGGAATCCAGAGGGCCTATTTTATGTTTCGCCGGGCCTCCTGGAACCGGAAAGACATCCCTGGGACAATCCATTGCACGGGCTCTGGGACGCAAGTTTCACCGTATTTCCCTGGGCGGTGTGCGTGATGAAGCTGAGATCAGAGGGCATCGACGCACCTATGTCGGTGCACTTCCCGGACGTATTATTCAGGGGCTGCGGCGGGCGGAGTCGAATAATCCGGTGTTCATGCTGGATGAAATCGATAAAGTCGGGAGCGATTTTCGCGGAGATCCCTCTTCGGCATTGTTGGAAGTGCTGGATCCCGAACAGAACTTTTCCTTCTCCGACCATTATCTGGACGTGCCTTTCGATCTTTCCAACGTGATGTTTATTACGACAGCCAACATTCTGGACACCATCCCGCCCGCCTTGCGCGATCGCATGGAAGTGCTGATGCTTCACGGATACACTCTGGATGAAAAAATAAAAATTGCCAACCGCTATCTCATACCACGCCAGCGGGAAGAACATGGGATCACAGCCAAGCAGATTAAATTTACCAACAGTGCTGTTAAAAACATTATTACGGGCTACACGCGTGAAGCCGGGCTGCGCAATTTAGAACGGGAAATTGCAAATGTATGCCGCGGCGTCGCCACAAAAATTGCCCAGAAAGAAGTAAAATCTGAAAATGTCAATGCCGCCGATCTACATGAATACCTTGGACCCGTGCGGCTAACCTCAGAAACCAAAACCCGCATAACCACGCCGGGTGTGGCAACCGGGCTGGCATGGACACCTACCGGCGGTGAGCTTCTGTTTATTGAAGCCACGGCCATGAAGGGTAAAAAAGGCTTGACCTTGACCGGTCAGCTTGGAGATGTCATGAAAGAGTCTGCGACCGCCGCACTAAGCTTTGCGCGAACCAATGCATCCTCTCTTGCAATCGATGAGGATTTTTTTGATAACCACGACATTCACATTCACGTGCCTGCCGGCGCCATCCCCAAAGACGGTCCATCCGCCGGGGTGACCATGCTGACGGCGTTGACCTCTTTGTTGACCAATACGCGGATCCGAAAAGACCTGGCCATGACCGGAGAGATAACCCTCAGAGGGCAAGTACTACCAGTGGGCGGCGTGAAGGAAAAAGTACTTGCCGCCCATCGTGCAGGTATTAAAACGGTGATATTACCGGCCTGGAATCGCAAAGATTTAGAGGATATCCCCAAAAAAGTCGAGAAGGATATCCGATTTCATTTTGTGGATAAGATGGCGGATGTCCTCACACTGGCTCTGGAAAATAAAAAACCGCGGGCGACTGGAAAGCCCCGGGTATCCAAAAAACCTCGGGCGACAAAAAAGCCCCGAAAGAAACAACGGGCTTAGTTCGAAAAGGAGCTAAATTTGATAAACTCGTAAAAAGCCAATTTTACGCGTTAGCGTCATTCCGACGAAAGCCGGAATCCAGTAATATCAACATGTTCTGGATGCCGGATCAAGTCCGGCATGACGATTCGAGGACTTTTTACGAAACCATCAGAATTAAGGCGTAGTATTTTTATGAGGAGATTGATCAAATTATCAAATCCTTATTTTGCTTCTCCCTAAAAATCAGATTAATTTGTTATGCGACGGTTACGTTGGCCATGTTATGGTTCATCAGCGGCTGTACAACCAGCGAACCCACCCCGCCGCAACCGGCCAGTTATCCTAAGCCCTATAGGGTTTTTGGCAAATGGTATCAACCCCTGCCGGATTCCAAGGGTTTTCGTCAGCGCGGGATTGCTTCCTGGTACGGGAAAAATTTTCACGGCAAAAAAACCTCCAACGGGGAAATCTATGATATGTATGCCATGACGGCAGCTCACAAAACCCTGCCGCTTGGTACCTACGTTCGGGTTCGTCATCTTGAAAATAATCGGGAATTGGAAGTTCGGATCAACGATCGAGGTCCCTTTGTACGGGGCCGGATTATCGATCTCTCCTATACGGCGGCCAAAAAACTCGGGATCGTGGGACCCGGCACGGCCGACGTCGAAATTGTCGCCCTGGGTATGCCTGCGGCCACCGACGGTGGCACCGGCCACACCTTTGTGCAGGGCGACTATTATTCGGGCAATTTTACGTTTCAGGTGGGTGCCTTTGCGAATCGGGGAAATGCCGAAAGGCTAAAACGCAAACTCGATGAACAATACCAAAACGCCCATATCACCCATTATGACCGAGGGGACAAGATCTTTTACAGGGTTCGCGTGGGGGCCTTTAGCACCCTGGAAGATGCCGTCATGAATGAAGCGATTCTTATACAAGACGGCTATCCGGATGCTTTCATGGTGGCGGAATAGCAGATGGGCCAGACAATTTTAAATGGCGTCGTATTCTTAGACAGGGACGGCACGATCAACCACGATTCGCCGGATTACATCAAAAACCGATCTGAATTTAAAATAATTCCCGGCAGCATCGAGGCCATCCGACGCCTGACGTTAAGTGGGTTCACATCGATTGTCATTACCAATCAGTCAGCACTTGCCCGTAAATTAATCTCCCCCGCTGAGCTCGATCATATTCATGCCATCATGAGAGCCGCCATCACATCAGGCGGTGGTAAACTAACGGATATTTTTTTCTGCCCCCACCTGCCCAATGAAGGATGCAACTGCCGCAAACCGGCACCGGGATTGCTCTTGCGGGCGCAGCTCAAATATAACATTGACTTGCCGACGTCGATTATGGTGGGCGATAGCGCCAAAGACATCGAGTGCGCCCGCAACGCCGGATGTGGCCAAGCGGTGCTGGTAAAAACTGGCAAAGACGATGCTGCCGAAGATATGCTGAAATCAAAGCAGATCGATGCCGATTACACCGCCATAGATCTTTTCGATGCTGCCAACTGGATCCTTGCCAATTCGCCGTTGCCACATTAAATGAATTCAAACCAGAAAAACAACGATTCCTTGATTACCATTGAGGGTAATCTGGAACATATCATCTATACTAACAAAGAGACCCAGTACACCGTTGCTCGCTTGAAGCCCCCCCATCTGACCAGCGGGATCATCGTGGTCGGCTATTTAGCGGGAGTCAGTCTCGGCGAAACCCTTCTAGTCAGAGGCACCTGGCAAACCCACCCCAAATACGGACAACAATTTAAAATCTGCTCTTATGAAGTGAGCCTGCCGGCGGCGGCTGAAGGTATCCGGGCCTATCTGGCATCCGGTATCATTAAGGGGATCGGTTCGTCGCTGGCTGAAAGATTGGTGGCGGTGTTCGGCACTCAAACTTTGGAAATTATTGAAAACGCTCCTGATCGGCTGGTTGATGTTGAGGGCATCGGTAGAGCCAAATCTGATATGATTCAAAGTTCTTGGAAAGAGCACCATGCGCTGCGAGAGCTTATGCAATTCCTGCAGGAGATGGGTGTCCAGACCTCCTATTGCACAAAAATATACAAAGAATACGGACCGGACGCCAGAGACTTCATCCGCGAGGATCCTTATGTTCTGGCCGAAGATTTCGCCGGACCCGGATTTGCCATCGCCGATACGATTGCCCGAAAACTGGGCGTCGAACAAGAGGCGCCCCAACGGGTGCGGGCCTGCATTCGCCACATCATCATGCAAAATGCGGATGAAGGTCATACCTTCGCTGAAGCAGAAAATCTTTTTTCGCGCTGCGAGAATCTATTTCAAATAAGCCGTCGGACCTCTCAAAAGACTATCGACGAAATGGTTGCCGCGAACATCATAGTGGTGGAGCCTATTGAAAACGGTGATACCACCAGTGCCATTTACATGAAGGATTTATATCTGGCGGAAACCGGACTGGCAAATAGATTGAAGGTCATGTTGTCCTTGCCGCAAGAGCCGATCGCCATCGATGCTGATCGGATATCAAAAGCGGTCCACGAAAAACTTGCCATCAATTTGTCGGCCGAACAGCTTCAGGTCCTTGAGCAGGTCTTTTCCCATCGCATTGTGATTATTACGGGTGGGCCGGGAACCGGCAAAACGACACTCTTGCGATCCATCAGCACAATATTTGAAAACCAGGGCAAACGCGTGCTGCTTTCCGCTCCTACCGGCCGGGCAGCCCGGCGGATGGCCGAGGTTACCGGGAAAAAAACCGGCACCATCCACCGGCTGTTGGGTTACAATTTTACCGCTGGCGGCTTTTTGCGAAATCGTGATAACCCGCTGGATGCCGATGCTGTTATCATTGATGAAGCGTCTATGGTCGATACGCTGTTGATGTATCATCTCCTGGCGGCCGTGCCGGCATCGGCCGTACTGGTATTGGTAGGGGACATCGCCCAACTTCCGTCCGTAGGCCCCGGGAATGTTTTGTCGGATATGATCGACTCGGGTCTCATAGCGGTATTCTATCTGAATGAAATTTTCCGCCAGGACACACAAAGCGCTATCGTCGTAAACGCCCATAAGGTGCGTCAGGGTGAACCACCGCTTTGCAATAACCTGAATGGCTTGGATAATATGGGTGATTTTTATTTCATCGAGCAACCTGATCCCGATCGGGTTTCCGCTAGGATCGTTCAGTTGTGCCGGGATGAGCTACCCGCTAAATTTAACCTTGACCCGATAGATGACATCCAGGTGTTAACGCCGATGCATCGAGGACCGGTGGGCACGATCAACCTGAATCAACTGCTGCAAAAGGTTCTAAACCCGCAGCCTGTTTTGATGGAGGCCTTGGGAAATTCGTTTAAAACCGGCGATAAAGTAATGCACCTGATAAACAATTATCAAAAGGAAGTGTATAACGGAGATATCGGGATTATCTGCCGTGTTGACAGTCAAAAAAGTGAAATTTCAGTAGACTACTACGGTAGGACCGTCCTTTACGCAGCCAATGAACTGGATCAACTTACAACAGCCTATGCGATTTCGGTACACAAATCCCAGGGCTCTGAATACCCGGCCGTTATCGTACCGCTGGTCACCCAGCATTATATTCTGCTGCAAAGAAATCTGTTGTATACCGCCATGACAAGAGGTAAAAAATTGGTCATCCTGATCGGCACGCGGAAAGCCCTTCAAATTGCCTTGAAAAATGACAAACCCCATTGGCGCCTTTCAAGGCTAGCGGATAGGCTTCAGGGAACTATATCCAAAGGAGGAGGAGAGAGTAGCTAATAAATGGTTGTCACACCAATTCAATGTCGATTCGCTATGATTCCGTATCTTGAGGCATCGGCATTGGAACTTTAAAGAATTGGATTCCCTCCTCTTTGAGGGTTTTTTCTTCTTCTTTGGTACTGACACCCCGGATGTTGCGGGGTTCAGTGGCGCCATAGTGAATTTTTAAGGCTTCTTTTGCAAAATCACAGCCAACGTCATCAAAATTTTTTTTAACGAACTCAATTGCTTCTTTCCCAAGTTGGGCCAAGGCGGCTTCTTCAGCCGAAGGGGCCTGAGGTTTGACAGTTTGGGAAGATTTTATGGCAAATTTGGAAGGCACATGGTGGACCGACGTATCGTTGCAGACCGGACAGGTGATCAAGTCCTTTTTTTTCTGGTCGAGATAGGCCTTGCGATCTTCAAACCAACCTTCAAAAAAATGACCCTGGGTGCATTGTAAATCGTAGGCAATCATATGGGTTAATTCATCCTGCTTTTAGTGTCATTACAGAATAACTTTATTGCTGTATAATTCCGAAAATTTTTTAAAATTCATAATAAATTTAAATAAATACAGACAATTTGATCTAAGGATATCATATGCGTCAACATTTTTAAAGACAATGTTGGCATAATTTGCTATTTTAACAAAATGTTGTAAAATATGATATTAAAAAAAACTTGTCAACATTTACCAGGGAGTGTAGTGGTTATGAAAATTCAGCTTAAACGAATCGTGTCGTTGGGAATTTGCGTGATGTGTTTTTCTGCTGTCGGCTTTGCGGAGACCAGGTATGTGACAGATTTGTTAAAGTTGCCGCTACGAACCGGGCCGAGCACCGAATATAAAATTCTAGCACTGGTTGAATCCGGTCAGCAGTTGGAGGTGGTAGAACCTGGGGAAAATTGGTCCATGGTAAGACTTGACAATGGCAAAGAAGGCTATGTCCTGAACCGGTATTTGGTCGCTCGACCAACCAGCGCCGTGCAGTTGAAAGAGCTGCAAAGCAAATATACCGTCTTAAAACAGCAGGCGGACGCCTTGATTGAGGAAAATAACCGTTTTAAGGAAGAAAACGAAACATTCAAGACGTCCCTCGACAGCAGCGAAAAAGCGCGAAGCAAGCTGGACACGGATTATAAGGAGTTAAAGTCCAGTGCGGCTGAATTTTTAAGCCTGAAAAAAAAACATCAGGAAGTCAGCACCCGGCTTGCCGAACAAACCAAAAGAGCCAACGCACTGGATAAGGAATTGAGCGGACTCGAGATGAATCAATATATCAAATGGTTTTTAGCTGGCTCCGGTGTGCTCCTGGTGGGCTTTATCATCGGCTTTTCCGCGAAACGCGGTCGACGACGTCCGTCACTGATGTAATTGTGCAAATAGATTGTACCGATCTTCTCAATGGACCTGGTATTTAAATGGTATTAGCGTTATTTAATTGGCCACAGACCCACACAGACAGACACAGACAATTTTTTAGGGTGAAATTCCCCACAGCCTGTTGTAGCGAAACGGAAATCCCGCCCAGCGGGGCTGAGGAATATACTTGATTTAATTCTTATAACCCGATACTTCGTTAGATCTGCTGCGGAAAGCCCTCATTAGCTGTTAAATAATATTAATAACTAACATATTGATAAACGATTACTTCGCACATATAAGGAGAAGAGGTGAAAATCAGCGGTCACCAGCAGAGGCGGCCCGGACCCTTCCAGGGGCCATCCTCATACTACAGCTCTGCTGGTGGTCGCTGATTTCGAAATTAATTGATACCGATATCAGGAACACAGATGTTAATTAATCAATTGGTGGTTTTATTCGTCCTCCTTTTGCTCTCCGGATTTTTTTCCTCCGCTGAAACTGCGTTATTTTCCATCAGCAAGGCCAAAGCTATTCATCTCGCAAAAGAAAAGGGATTGGTAAATTTGCTGATCAAGAAGATGAAAGACGATCACCACCGGCTGCTATCCACGATTCTCATTGGCAACAATATTGTCAATGTCGGCGCCTCGGCACTGGCTACCGCAATTACCATTAAATTGGTTTCTCACAATGCAGTGGGGATTGCTACCGGCATCATGACCTTTCTCATTCTGATTTTCGGCGAAATCTTTCCTAAATCAGTTGCCACCAGGAACAATATCCTCATTGCCAGACTGGTCATTATTCCATTGTATTGGCTATCGATTCTATTTGCTCCGATCATTTTCTTGCTAAACTTCATTCCCAAACTCACCGGAAAAGTATGGAAAAAACCAAAGGTGACCGAGGAAGAGTTGCTGACCTTTGTTGAAGTGGTCGAGGAAGAAGGAGGAATTGAAGAAGATGAAAAAGAGCTTATCCACAACATTTTTGAATTTGATGATACCAGTGCCTCTGAAATCATGACACCCCGTGCGGATATGTTTGTTATCAATGCCGATGAGAAGCTGGACCAAGAGGAAGTCATCCGATCCGGCTATACCCGGATCCCCGTCATCGAGGAAGATATTGACCATGTCATCGGCATTTTAAATGTTAAAGATCTATTCATGCACCAGGTAACCTCATCCGCCCAGGCCGAAGCTCGCGATGTGATGCGCGAACCCTACTTTGTGCCGGAAAATAAAAAGTTGGATAATTTGTTGCAAGAATTTAAAAGGAGAAAACAGCATATGGCCGTCGTGGTAGATGAGCACGGGGGCGTCTCCGGCCTGATAACCCTGGAAGATGCGCTTGAAGAAATTGTCGGTGAGATTATTGATGAAACCGACAAGTTTGAAGCCCATATCGTTAAACTGGCTTCAAACGAATGGATGGTGCTGGGCAAAACAGAGATCGATGATGTCAATGAAAAACTGCAAATGAAGATTCCGGATACCAAGGAATATGATACTTTTTCCGGATACGTACTGGATAAGATCGGCAGAATCCCCAGGGAAAAAGAAGAAATCCGCATCGAGAATTTTATTGTTACCGTCAAAGAGATGGAAGGAACGAGGATTAAAGAATATATTGTCAAAAAGAAAGAAGATGCGCCCCAGGGAGCTGAAGAGCCGTCATGAGGTTTCTATCAGAGTTCCTCAGGCGTGAAGGTCACCACCTCATCAATTGCAACCGTGTCGCAAAACAGCATTACCAGACGATCGATTCCCAGCGCATTGCCGCCGGCTTCCGGCATGTCTTTCAAAGCCCTTAAGAATTTCTGCGGCATGGGATAAACCGGTTGACCCGAAGATTTACGCTGTCGCTGCTCCTTTTCGAAACGGGCTTTCTGCTCGACAGCATCGGTCAGTTCACTGAAGCCATTGCACAGCTCAATACCGGCAATATAAAGCTCAAAACGTTCGGCCAGCAACTCATTTTGGGGTTTCAATCTTGCCAGAGCCCCGCATGACGCCGGATAGTCGTAAAGAAAGAGCGGCGTCGGGAATCCCAAGTTGGGTTCAATATCGTTTACCATAAGCTCATCAAAGCAACCTTTCTCAAGGGCCTTTTCCATTGTCATCGATGCAAATTGATGAAATGCCGCGGCCACCGGCATGCGCGTCCAGGGAGGAGCCAGATGGATTTCCCGACCGCGATAACAAATTCTATCGTTCCCGTTTACCTGGCGGGCGACAAAGCTGATGAGCTCTTCACAATCGTCCATGATATTCATGTAAGTGCAACCGGAGTGATACCACTCGAGCATGGTGAGCTCCGGGAGATGTTTCGCTCCCCTTTCCTTATGTCGAAAACATTTGCAGATTTGAAAAATGCGGGAAAATCCAGCGGCCAACAACTGCTTCATACACAATTCGGGTGAGGTTTGCAGGAACCAATCATTGGTGAAGATGGCATTGATGTGAGCTTCAGGGGCCGGGGCCGGAATGCGGATGGGAGTCTCGATCTCGAGAAATCCCCGATCAATAAAAAAAGTGCGGATTGCCTGGATGATCCGGGCGCGCAGTTGTAGATTGCTCTTTATTTGGGCTTGTCTATAGTCTCCCATTGGAACTTCCGTGCGTTAACCCCCAATTAAGCAAGAAAACCAATTGGGAGTTGTTGGTTTAGTTGGCTTGACGCTGGGAGGCTGGAAAGCTTGGAAGCTTAAAAATTTCACACTCTATTTGCATCCCAGCATTCCGGCTTTCTGGCTTCCCGGCCAAAGGATCATCATCATACTCCAATAACGAATAACAAATAAGG
>JASFFJ010000221.1:0-10434 GCA_050124355.1 Desulfobacterales bacterium
TTTTACAGTTTCGCTATTGAGCCGACTTGACTCAACGGGGAAAATTTCACGGGTATATCAAATTTTGCACGGGATCAACCAAATAGGACGGCTGTGGTGGGTTGCAGATGCGATGATCAAAAAAATAGGGGTGATCCAATGGATCACCCCTTGCCCTAAGGAATTATATATCACAGTGTACCCGCCAGCACACTGATGCACTATAGATCGGTTAGCTCCTCAATAACTTAAGAAAAAATGTCAAATAATTGACTAAAATGGTTAACTTTTCAAGTTGTCTGTATTCTTGACAAAATTCCTTATCAACGATACTAAATGATAGAGGGATCAAGGCGAGATGGAAGCGATAATAAACCGGTTTGTAAATAATTGGGACATTTTCAGTATCTGGGTCACGAATCAACCCACTTTCGTGGAAGTAGCGTTTGGAGTAGGGCTATTTTATGTGATTCTACAGATAATAAGGACGTTATACCACACAGTTATGTTTTTACTTTCCGGTTTATTTAGCGTTCCCCGCCGTTTTAAAAAACAGAAAGACATGAGAGTCAAACCTCACCAAAAGAAATCAGCTGTATCGGACGAGGAAGTCCCGCCGTTTGTTTTCAGATAATACTATCCAACCCAGCACTCTAACCCAATTCTGAACATGTCATAGAACACTATGAGTCGGTATTTACCATCCCATATTGCATCGGCTAAGTATTTCAGGCGCTCCTGACAATTAGAATCTCTCAAGCTTTTCCAACAACCCTTTCTTTCTAATTGGTTTGATGAGAGGAAATAAATGCTCGATTCATTGCTAAACTGACAATTTAGGGTAAAAAAAATGACGCTAATTGTCATTTATAGGTGTTGCTAAGAAATAAAATAATATAACAAACCGAAATTAATATATTTATTGAAAATAAAAAAACTGGCATAAAATTTGAAAAAGAAATACACACTTAGCCAAACGGCTATAGATTAAAACTTCTCAAATGTACGTGCATCTTCTCTGTCGGGCTCTCACGACAAATGTAATGAGGAATCGCGCCGCACGAGAACAACGGCATTGTGGGAAGTTTTACTTAAAAGCGTGCCTTGCAGGGTTTTGACATAACAGATTCATAAGTAGTCAGGCAAAACGAGGCTTTTGATAATAGATTAGTTTCTAAATATTGCTGAATCCCGTCTTGAATATTTCGATATTTGACGGGATTTTATCTTTTAAAGGGAGAATCCCCATGATTCCTTCAGTCAATAGCGCGATTTCAGCGTTGCAGGCATATAAATCTAAAATGAGGGTCACCGCCAATAATATTGCCAACGTAAACACTGATGAATTTAAAAAAAGCAGAGCAACATTAAGAGAAGGCACCAACGGTGATGTGCAGGTGAATGTCCAGCAAGTCCATACACCCGGCACTCGATATAAGGCGCTTGAGGAAGATCGGCTGGCTGAAAAAGAAAGTTCCAATGTAAATTTGGAAGAAGAAATTCCGGACATGATGATCACCCAGCGAACCTATGAAGCCAATTTGAAAGTGTTGCAAACACAGAATAAGATGTTAGGTTCCGTGCTGGATATAATGGGTTGACCCGCTTCGTTTTGTCTATACATCAGATTTTTTTCACTGAACTGTCGGAATGAGTCAAACAGATAATTTATTTTTTATCCCCCACAAAAGTCTTTCATTTTCTCCAGTATTTCCAGTAATACTTGGACGCGATATTATCAATCTGCGATAAAAAAACCCTGCCAGAAAAACTAATTCTTGCCTACGTCGGCTGAGCCTGCTATTTTCTACTTGGAAGTGGCTGTCGTTCTAAAGTTGAACCTGTCAAATGATGACCAGTCTTAAACATAAGCAATTCTATATGAAACCATTTGTGAAGGATTAGCATGTCTGCAACTAAACGACAAAAAAGTCCCTTTCCATCAGCTCGCGAAACCGCACTCTCGGCTCGAATTGAAGTCGACTCACCACAATGCAGATCCGCTTCATATAAGCTGGCATTTCAGGACCCAGATTTTCTCCTGAAAGACGAACTACGACCTGTGCGTCTTCAATTGGAGCTCCTTAAGCCTGAGCTGATTTTGAACGAACAACATATCGAGTCTACTGTCGTGATATACGGCAGCGCCCGTATTAAGGATCCTGAAACGGCTGAGACCCAGTTGGTATCAGCCCAAGCAGAATACAATAATAGCAAGGACGACCCGTTGGCAGCCAAGAAATTGGGGTATGCTCGACGGACCCTTGAAAACAGTCGATATTATGACGAAGCACGCAAATTGGGCCATTTGATTTCCAGCAACACTGGCATAGATAAATTGGTTGTTGTTACTGGCGGTGGTCCCGGCATTATGGAGGCCGCCAATCGTGGTGCCCATGAGGCCGGTATGCCGAGTATCGGAATGAACATCGTTCTTCCCCATGAGCAGTCACCAAATCCATTTATAGCGCCGGATTTAAATTTCCAATTTCACTATTTTGCCATTCGAAAAATGCATTTATTGATGCGGGCCAAGAGTCTGGTGGCATTTCCGGGTGGTTTCGGCACCCTTGACGAGCTTTTCGAAACTCTGACGCTTATCCAGACCCAAAAAGTGCAGCCAATCCCCGTTCTTTTATTTGGTCAGGCTTTTTGGGAGCGTATTATCAATTTCGATGCTTTGGTAGCAGAAGGTACTATTTCATCTAAGGATCTCGATCTATTTTCCTATGTTGAAAGTGCAGAAGAGGCCTGGCAAAAGATTGCTGCCGCGGTCGGGCTTTGGTAAACACCTGGCTTATAGAACACAGATTTGAATGAATCCTGCCAACAGGGAAATGCCACCACAACATCCGAGCGTCGGCGGATTATTTTGGATCTAAAAAATCCTTCAGATTGATGATCTTCTTGTCGCTGCTAAGGGTCCCCTTGAGGCTCGTGGCGGTACCTTTCACTTTTTCTTTTCGCAAATTGCCGATCAAAGTCTGAAGCTCACTGTTGTCGTCAATAAGTCGGTTGATTTGTTCTTTAAGCTTTTTCCAGTTATCTTCCAAGTCTGGGGTGTCTATCTGAAAATTCGCTAGTTCGGCAATTATTCCTACCATGTGAGATAATAGGCCGAAATGAGTTGTTCCTTGCAAATAGTAAGGACAATGCGACCATAAACTGATGCATTCAAAACCCCTTTTCGAGCCTTCTGAGTGGATGATGGTGTGGATAGCACTGGGACCCTGATAATCTATTGGATTGATGTTGGACTCCATCAACCGGGAGACCAGTTCCTCGGTTGATGCGACACCCGAGACAATCCTATCGGTATGCAGCACATTGTCATACATGCTTCCCAGGGTAATGATGGTACCGATGCCTAGTTTTTGGCATATGGAAAACAACCGATCAGCCAATTGAAACCAGCGCAGATTTGGCTCGTCGGCCTTCAAAATGACAAGATCACTTTGCCCGGCATCGGTTTGAACCGCATAGAAAGCGCCACCCGGCGATCGAAAGCTTTTAAGAATCCCTCCCACGATACTGACCTGAGGTCGCTGGTCATCATAGCGATAAAAGGTGTCGGGGTCGAGATCTGCAAAATGCCTTGCTTTCATCCGGCGAATGAGATAGCTGACCACACCCTTGGAGATGTTGAGGGCATTTCCCCATCCGTCAAATCCGGCGATGAGAAAAGGATTTTTTAGTTTTGGCAGATTCTTTATATGAATTCCATGGTCGCTCATAGACAAAATTTGATCTTCTAATTAGGTATTGTCAAGGTGATCCTCGCCGAATAATTCCACTTGATCCCGATGGACCGCTTCAAAATGCTCGATAAACAGTTCTACCTGGCGTCCCAGGGCTTCAACCTGTTTCAGATTGGATAGCTTCCAACGATACAGCTCTTTATGAAGATGGCGACTGTAGCCGTCCAGGCCTTCGATTATCTGCGGTTTTGCAGGCTCCCAAAGAAGATGGGCTTCCTCGATGGCAAGCCCCACTTTTTTGAAATAGCGTCTACAGTAGCGAGTCCACCATTTGGAGGGAATTTCTCTATTTGTTTTAGCCCCCTCAAAATAAAAGCAGGTCCATTCTAACTGAGGCTGAGGAATGTGAAGATCTCGCGACACATCTCGTAGAACAAGCCTACCTTCCGGCGTATGTTTGTCTAATGCAACCCAATATGGAAAAGCCTGATCTGGAGGCGTCGGTTCATATCGGATTAATGGTTTTTCGATTACTGCAAGATAGGCGGCTGCCTGGATTATGGCTCTTTCCCGTGGCAATCCTTCTTGCTTAAAACGCATCGCATTTTCGATCAGAGCTTTTTGTTCATCCGACTTTTTCCGAGTGGCAATCCACTGCCAAAAAGCATCTGGTCGCGTTATGGCGTCAGCTATAATCCTAAGATGCCTGTCGTCGGTCGTGCCGTCTAAAACTGCGGTATCACCCTCAACCAAGGCACTTGCCAGATAGCCAAGGCCGGCGGCATCACGGAGTTTCGAAGACCGGGTCACTTTCATTAAAGCAGCGACTTTGCTGTGAAATTTCCTGTTAAAAATAAGTTCGCTGCCCAATGGCCAGCATTCTTCAAAAGTAATGATAGCGGTTTGTGTTTGATACCAATTTTTTTCCCTGGAGCTTAAACTTCCTAATAAAGCACTGGTAGTCAAAACCAAATCGGCATGGCCGCGCCTTACCGCCTTTTGCAACAGTGAGCGGTATCGGGTCTCCATATGGGACAGACTCTTAATCATACAGAATTGGGATATACAGCAGTGGTAACCTCATCTGCCTCCTCGAAAACCCGGAATTTCGGGCGCCAGGACAGCAATTTCATTGTTTTCTTCAATTATAACAGTCGTCCACTGTTTGCTCGAATACCAGACGCCAATCCGTTTGCCGTTGTTATCCAAGATTAAGGAACCGTAGGGAGGATAGCCATAGATATTATCCATCTGGGAGACCCAGCTCCTCAGTAGAGGTGTAGTGAGATCGATTTCCTGCCAAGTCCCCGGTCGCAGCTCATAAACCTTATCAATTCCAATGATAGCATATGGAATATCTCCCCGGCTGCTGGTATAATATTTATGATCCGTCAGAATTTTAAATGTTTTAAATTTGCGGTTTACATCTCGGTCTCGTTTAAGCTTACCGAATTTAAAGCTGGGAAAACCCAAAGATTTTAGACTTGGGAATTCCAGGGCATTTATAGTTGACACTGGAAAAATTAAAAAAAAGATGAGAATTAACCAATATAGATTTTTTAAAATTCTTCGCCCCCCAAAAAACATTGTCATGCTCCAATATATGAACGATTTTACCCTGGTTAGCGAAAAGAGTTTATCAGAAGTGCCGGCATAATTCCAGCAAGAATTACTGCTCCATATATTATGCTTTTTCAGCCAAGGGATTTACCTTACATTTTGATGAAAGCGACAAATCTCAACAAATGGATCTTGTCTTCATCTTACTATAATTTTCTGGGGTTTTGTTAATCTCTTTTTTTGCTGAAGCTTCATTGGTTTCTCTTGAAAATAAGAAAGAGGGGCTTATTATTTAATGCGTATCATAGAGCTTTATTATGAGAGATCGTTTGAATTATGAAATTCGAAAACAGCATCATCATCGACAAACCAGTGGAACAGGTATTCGAATTTGTAACAGATCCACGAAATAATGCCAAATGGCAGACGGATATATTAAATTTGGAAATTACCTCCGAAAATTATTCTGGACTGGGAGCTACCTATCGCTGTGTGAATCGATTTATGGGAAGACGCATCGAGTCAGAAAATAAAATTACTGACTATGCCGCCGGAAAAGCATGTTGCATACGAATTACGAACGGCATTTTGACAGGAGACTGCAGCATGTCTTTCAAAAAATTTGAGGATGGAACAATATTTACTGCTTCTGGGAACTTGGATATGCGGTATTTTAAACTCTTGAAAATGATTGCAACGCGCAAAATTAATCAGCAAATCAAAGAAGACATGGTAAGGTTGAAATATATTCTCGAAAACGGGAAAAAGTCTTAGCCGGTTATCAGCATAGTTCCTATGAAGGTCCCAGCAAAATATTCAATAACCAATAAGACTATCATTCGGTCAATGAAGCCATGGTATTAGATCGCTTTTCCGGAGACAGACAGTCAACAATATTCCCCTTACATATCTCATTTTGCTGAGACATAACATCGGCAAATGTGATTTCAGCCAGCCTTTTATACATGGCTTTGGCAGCTTCCATCCAGAGATAACGCGTCAAGCACGAATCCTTACGTTCACAGGTCTCCGGGTCTTGATCACATTGAATCAACGTATCGCCGCCTTCAAGCACCGCTACGATCTCAGCCACTGTAATTTCTTCAGGCGGTTTTTTGAGTTCATGTCCGCCCTTTGCTCCCCGAAAGCTTCTCACGTAATCGGCCTTTTTTAATGGCCGAATGATTTGTTCCAGATATTTTAGTGAAATTTTTTGCCGTTTTGCTACTTCTCCCAGTTGAATAGCACCCTGCCCGTAGTGCTGGGCCAGATCCAGGATCATGCGCGTACCATACCTGGTCCTTGTCGACAGTTTCATAGCAAATCTCCGAATATCAGGCGTAAGGTCAGGTTGCGGACCGCAGATTGCGACCTGCTTTCAGACCAATTTCTACGGGAAAAAAATTCAACTATTACTTTTCTATAAAATATAGAAATATGACTGAACAGTCAAGTTAGAAAAGGGGTAAAAACAGGGGTTTGTTTAGATGCCCGGCATTAACCTTACCGCTGCACGTGCGAAAATCGTCATTATGAGTGGCTAACAGATTTTGGCGTATCTCTAAGCAGGTTTTTATATTGTTTAAAAAGGATATATCCGCCCCAAATGAAGGCTAAAATCATCAGAATTGTCCCAAACATATCGGCTGATTTTGCCAAGATGTGATCGTATCTCAACAATTTGGTTTCCTGGAGAATAAATTCCCAGTCATGGAATCCGTAAGGGGATGTTCGTCCGGTATTTCCGCCTAAAAGCGGCAGGGTCAGTGATCTGGCATCATTGATGTAAGGGGCAAGGTCCATGAAATTTTGTCCGGTCCACCACAGGGAAAATGACGCCGCAAAAGGATCTCTATTTTTGATTAAAAAAACCACCAGACATATGACCGGCATTAACACCTGGGTAATGCTTCCGCCCAGGGAGGTCATCAATCGACCGAAAGGTCTAAAAAGGATATGGCCAAACTCATGAAAGGGAAGATTTATCAGATGCCAAATCGAGTCAAACACATAATTTGACGCCATCGGCATGAAAATAAATTTTAATCCCCAGATAAAAATTATTATAAAAAACAGGATTCGGCCGCCAAAAATAAAAAGATTGGTTTCCGGCTTCACACAAAATAAAAGCTCTTTGATTATCTCTGTCAACCCAGACGTCGGCTCCAGCTGAATCACTTTTGACGCTTCTGCTTCAGGCAGGCTTGCCTGCAGCTGGCGATATTTATCAATAACAATACCACAGCGTGGGCATTCACTAATTTGAGCGGGGTGCCTAAAGCTGCACTTAGGGCATTGTATCATGTATTGTACCCTGGAGACTCTGTCGCATTAGTTGCGATTGCCGCTGTTTTCAAAGTGTACGAAATCGATCAAGAATACAGCCCCCAGCAAGACAGCTTTCTGGGAAAGATCAATTCCCTTGGGAAAGGTAATGCCGAAATTATCGGCGTCCGTGAAGGACTCTTTGGCCAGTCCGCTCCACTTTTTGGTTATCTTACCGAGTTCCTGGCTGCCATTTTTAATTTGAAATGTCCATGGGTGAAGTAGAGGACCGAAAAGTTCGAAAATTTCATTACCATTGCGATCGACAACCGAGTATATTCTGCGCAGTATGGAAAATCTCCGCTTGATTTTGCCCAGCGGAGCACCGTTTGATTGGCTAACATCAAGCTCGTGAAAATAAAATCGAAACGGCCGCGTTAGTTTAAAAAGACCGGCTCCCTGGGGCGAAAACAGGTCGATTGTAAAAGGACGCAGCGCTTTTAAAAACAGCCGGGTAATCGTCGTCAGGGCACTGCCGCCTTCCTCTTGAGCCTCTAATAGCGGATTGCTGAAGTGATCGACCACCTGATACTTATTTTTGGTTTCAAATCCGGTAAGAATTTCACCCCATTCCTTTTGCTGTTTGACGATCAGGGTCTCTGCCTGCTCCAGATTATCCAGACCGGAATTTTTTCGGGCAGCATCTCTGCTGTCAGCACAATTATCATTCTTTTTTTTGAGCAAAAACCTGCTGATAATGACACCGCAGCGCGGACACTCTTTGAATGAGGAGTTTGATGTGAAACCACATTTCGGGCAATTGTTAGATGTGCTCATGCTGTCCTCCAGATTTGGTCGACCTAAAATCGACTTTTAATAATGGATTTCGGCATTTGCAGCAAAAGCTTTAGACACGAAATCGCGGTGTTTCACAAGGTTGGAAATTTCATCTAATTTCTGCTCTTTTTAGACTGGCAATTAGTCGCCAATGCATGTAAATTAAGATTGCAGGGTGCCAAAACTGTATTTTACATGACTTGGGCGGATAAATCCCGTCCATGGAGCCAGAAGGTTATTGCGGACGCTTACAGCCGCATTGCCGTTGAGCTTGGTGCCGACCTGGCACCGGTGGGATTGGCTTGGGAAAAAGCCCAGGCATTGGATGTGAAGCTCAATCTTCATCACAGCGATCATCGACACGCGAATCCCAGTGGGGCTTATTTCGCGGCCTGCGTGTTTTTTACGGTTTTTATTAAAGCTAGTCCTGAGGGGCTGCCCGCAAGGTTCCTGATCGAAGGTAAAAACAGGTTGGATCTGGCCGAAGATCGCGCCGGATTCTTGCAGAAAATAGCATATGAAACGGTTTCGAGTGCGGAAGTGGGAATGCAGAAGTCGGAATAAGGCACAGGGCGTAGGATAAAGAGGCAACTTGCTGGGAAGCGGGGATGCTTGTAGGTTGGCAAGCATAGGGAATTAAGTTATTTGTATCGACACAGTCAACCATTCAGCTTAATCAACTAATTTTAGGCATTTCTTATGATTAAAGCAGTTATATTCGATTTCGGTCAGACCCTAGTAGATTCAGCCAATGGATTCCGCACCGCCGAAAAGCAGGCTCAAAAAAATTTGTTTGCAATTCTCGGTCTGACGAACCGGGAGGATTTTCTGAAAATCTACCGGCGACTTCGCAAGGAGTTTCATGAACGATCCGATTTTTCAAGAAATTCACTGTGGCGTGAGGTTTTGTATTATTACTGTGTGGCACCGGAAACCGGCCAGCTTGAAAAGTGGGAAACTGAATACTGGGAAACGGTCAAAACTCGAACAACCATTTTCCCGGAGACCGAGGAAGTGCTCGAGTCCCTTAGTGACCGCTATGAAGTAGCTTTGATTACCAACACCCAGGGGCAAAAATCTACGGGCAAACATCGCATCAGTCTTTTTCCCAAGCTGGAGAAATTCTTTCAGGTTATCATCGTCGCCGGGGAGAATGAAGTACCCCCCAAGCCGGATTCCAAGCCGTTCCGACAGTGTGTGGAGAAACTCAGCCTGCCAGCCGGGCAGGCGGTATACGTGGGAGATGACTATCGCATCGATATCTGCGGCGCCCGCGACGCTGGTTTGCACCCTATCTGGCTAAAGCACCACAGCGTTCGTCGAAATTGGCCGGCGGTGAAAATCTCCGTGCCTGTGATCACGAATCTCAAGCAGCTACTTGAGTTGGATAGTATCTACCAGCGCTAATTCTTCCTGTCTATCTTGGCTCAGAAGTGAGGCCCTACAAGGTTGAAAACGAAAAACGCCCCTGTGTTATTAATCTTCCACCCAATTTAAGATGACTTTGCCCGAATTGCCGGAACGCATAATTTCAAAAGCTTTTTCGTATTCGGTATAGTGAAATCGATGGGTAATGACGGGTGTGATATCGAGCCCTGACTGAATCATTACCGTCATCTTATACCAGGTTTCATACATTTCGCGGCCATATATCCCCTTAATGGTCAAACCGTTGAAAACAACCAGGTCCCAGTCAATGGCAGTTCCCGGAGGGAGGATACCGAGAATAGCGATTTTGGCGCCATGGCACATATTGGCCAACATCGTGCGCAGGGCGTCTGGGTTGCCGGACATTTCCATACCCACATCGAACCCTTCTTTCATTCCCAGTTTCTTTTGAGCATCTTCAATTTTTTCATGCCTTACGTCCAGGGCCAACGTTACCCCCATTGTTTTTGCCAGTTCCAGGCGATAGGGATTTACGTCGGTTATGACAACATGACGTGCACCGGCATGTCTGGCGATGGCGGCGGCCAGACAGCCTATGGGACCGGCACCGGTAATCAGAACGTCTTCTCCAAGAACATCGAAGGAAAGGGCGGTGTGAGTGGCATTTCCAAGGGGGTCGAAACACGAAAGAATATCCATCGGAATA
>JASFFJ010000222.1:0-10421 GCA_050124355.1 Desulfobacterales bacterium
ATTGCTCATGGCAATTGCTCCCGGTTGATTCATACATACGCATAAATATCTACATTGACACCTCCATTTTGAAGATATAGGGTACTGGCAATCTAAATGCGCCTGATCTCAGTCGGATTAAATCCATTGGAAGCCTTGATATTAATGGGAACCACAAAAATTGTAGAAAAATTAAGCGTCAATTCATTTTGATATTGATCAGCCGCGCAAACCAAAGGCAAGGAGCGATTTCCACTGTACGGAAGATCGATAGGTGTTTTATGAAAAATTTAATTTTAAAAAAGGGATCTAATCCTTCAACCGATAGCAAAGCTGGAGTTCGGTGATGGACAGTGCAAGATGGAAGGGGCATCCATTTTTGCTAATGTGCCTGTTCGCCTTGCACCAAGGTTGCAGCGTTCTCCCTGAACCCTATCTGGTTTCAGGCCCTGAGCCTCTTCCAACCACCGCTAACACGGTCCGTCCATGCGAACCGAATCTGTTGGAACGGTTTCCGACAGACATCAAAAACGCATTGTCGCCCCTGGATCCCGCTGGATTCAACCTGATGAACTGGAACATGTTGAAAGGCCGGAGGCAGGGCTGGCGCAAGGATTTTTTCAGACTTAGCCGGGGAAGCGATGTTATCCTCCTGCAGGAGGCCTACCTCTCCGACGAACTGCGCAACACATTGAGTTCTGCAAAATCCAACTGGAACCTGGCCACATCCGTCAGGTATTATGGTAGGGAGTCCGGGGTCTTGACGGCCTCCGAGATTGCCCCGGAAGTCATCTGTGTTCATCGGTTCGATGAACCACTGCTGAATACCCCCAAAACAAGTTTGTTCACCCGGTTTTCCATATTGCCTCAGCAACCCCATCTGGTGATTGTCAATGTGCATGCCATCAATTTTACTATAGATGCGGCCTCTTACCGAAAGTATTGGCAAGAGCTCGAGATCATCCTCGAGCCCCACAACGGCCCGCTTATCGTGGCCGGTGATTTCAATACATGGAATACAGAACGTTTGGCCATTGTGACCATGGTGGCACGCCGCCTAAGGTTGCAGCCGGTTCGATTCGAGCCGGATCGGCGCAGCCGGTTTTTCGGTCAGATCGTCGATCACGTTTACTACCGAGGCCTCGTGCCCTCGAACGCCGTGGTGCACGAAGTGGCAACCTCGGATCATAACCCTATCCAGGTTAACTTCAAGCTGGTGGAGGCCAATTCGAAAGAGGTAGGAAGATGAGAAGATGGTCTGCACTCGGGCTGATCATCCTGATGACATTCCTAATGCCCGGCATGGTAGTCGCCGACTCGGACAATACCGACCGGGAGATACAACACCTGATGGCCTATATTGCCGGAGCGGAATGTCGTTTTATCCGAAACGGAAAGGAATACAGTCCTGAAGCGGCCCGCAACCACATTCAGAAAAAATACGAATATGCCTGGAACAGGATCAAGATGACCGAAGATTTCATTCAGGGTATCGCTAGTAGAAGCAGTATCAGTGGGACGCCTTATAAGGTCCGGTGCAACGATCAGATCATGTTGTGCGCCGATTGGCTGGGAGCGGAGCTGCAAAGATTCCGTCAAAAAGAACAGGCAGGTGGACCTTGATAATATCGTTAAGCAACCCCCATTTTTGAACTTGACAACCGTTAACATGAGGATTGTTATGAGTCATAATAAGTCAGGAAGTGACTCATGCGGCAAATCACTTTGCGCGGGATGGATCCAGAAGTGGAGCGAACGATTGGAAGGATGGCAAAAACTACCGGGAGATCCCTCAATCGAGTAGTTTTGGATATAATTTATCAGCTCACCTGCAAAAAAAAGAAAACAAAAATCCTCCGGCGGCATCTTTAAAAAAGCTTGCAGGCGGTTGGAGTGAGGAGGATGCCGCTGAATCTTGGATTTCATTAATTCTTTTGAGCAGATTAACGAGGAAATGTGGGCATGTAGATCATGCTGGATACAAGTGCCTATCTGGGGTTCAAACGCAATGCCGCAGAAGCGGTCGAATTCATAGTGATGGCTGAGCAGATCATTTTCTCTCCGGTTGTCACGGGAGAGCACATGTTTAGGTTTCGCAACGGCACCCGATTTAAAGAAAATATGAACGACTAAAACCGCTTTTTGGAGCATGAGGCTGTGGACCTTGTGCCAATTGGAAAAATTAAATCAGATCGTTATTCAAGGATCGCCGTTAAGCTCAGACAGCAGGGGACTCTCATCCCGACCAATGATATCTGGATCGTAGCACAAGCGATAGTTTTTCAACAACATGGAGTTGGCTCCAATCTATGTCGCAAAATATTACCGTCAACGGTATCCTGAATTCCATCCCGGAATTATTCAAATCTACGGGCCCTTGGTTTCAGATGTCTGGATTCAACGCCCCCGCACCTTCGTTCTGACACTTGAAATCACCATGGCTGTCCCGTTTTATTTTTAAAGCAGCACCGGGACTTTGCCTAATGATCGATCCAGCCAATGATATCCTTTTTCTTTGGTATCTTGCCAACGCTTTTAACCTCACCGTCGACGACCACGGCAGGAGTTCCGAAAATGCCGTAGCCGGCAATTTCCATGGTGTCCGTCACTTTTTCGATTCGGGCATCCACCCCCGCTTCCACGACGGCTTCTTTAACAACTTTTTCTGTCTGGCTGCATTTTGGACAACCAGGCCCTAACACTTTAATATCCATAATTTTTTCCTCCTTTTTTATTTTGAACTGATTCAAGTTCAGGCAAGAAAATGACCGAATATCATCCCGCTGATGGTGGCCATCACCACCACCAGGCTGACAAAAGCGACCGTCTTCTTAGTGCCCATGACACTGCGGATCACCAGCATGTTGGGCAAACTGAGCGCCGGTCCGGCCAGCAGCAAGGCCAGGGCAGGTCCCTTGCCCATGCCGGCGCCTAAAAGTCCTTGTAAAATCGGCACCTCGGTCAGGGTCGCAAAATACATGAAAGCCCCTACAACCGAGGCAAAAAGATTGGCCCAAATAGAGTTGCCGCCCACCAACCCGCTGATCCAGTGCGAAGGGATCAGCCCCTCTGAACCGGGACGGCCAAGCAGAAAACCGGCTACCAGCACGCCAGCAAACAAAAGCGGCATGATCTGTTTGGCAAAATCCCAGGTGGACAGAAACCAGCTCTCGGTTTCTCCCCGGGTAGAGGTGGTTAGGACTACCAGGGCAATGATGCCGGCCGAAAACGCGATCAGCGGCTGATGCGGGAAACTAAAGCTCAGGGCCAGAATAGTGACGGCTGCCAGCAGGACTTTATAAGCCTTCACCCGGAACCATTTTACCAACAGCAGGCCAAAGACAATCGCAAAAAAACCGGTCAGCAGCCATTTGACGCTATAAATTGCATGCCACCATCCGGCAGATTCGGTCGGTTTGCCCCAGGTAGCGGACACCAGGATACCCACCATGACGGCAAAATAAACTAGATTTTGCCACAACGGACGCTCCACTTCGGGCTCGGGCATGTGCATAGCTGCTTCAGCCTTGGCTTGCTCTTCTCCACGAAACAACAGATGCATGATTAGGCCGATAACGACGCTGAACACCACCGCCCCCATCGCCCTTGCCAGGCCGATCTCCGGGCCCAGAATCCGAGCGGTCAGAACAATCGCCAGAACATTGATGGCCGGGCCGGAATAAAGAAACGCAATCGCCGGACCCAGGCCGGCGCCACGTTTCCAAATGCCGGCAAACAGCGGCAATACGGTACAGGAACAAACCGCTAGAATGGTGCCTGAAACCGAGGCAACGCCATAAGACATGACCTTATAGGCGCCGGCCCCCAGATACTTCATCACAGCCGCCTGGGAGACGAACACCGAGATGGCGCCGGCAATGAAAAAGGCCGGAACCAGACATAACAATACATGCTCCCGGGCGTACCACTTGGCCAATGCCAGGGATTCGATGACCGCCCCGGTAAAACGGCTGCTGTCTATGGGCAGCCAAAAAAAGACCAGAAAACCCCCTGCAATGATGCCGAGTGGTTTCCAGATGCTATGCCAGTCTACCTGACTCTCGGGTTCTTCCGCCTCTATTTCGTGATCATCTTCAATGACGGCATTTTTGTTTTTGATGGAAATTGCTTCACTCATTGGAATATCCTCTTTGCATCAGGTCAAAGCCGCCTCGGATATCATGACCAGAGTTGCCTTTACACTTTATATAGCCATATGCATATTTAATGATGTTTTAGGCATGGATTCGATGGTAAAAGAAAAACTATTTCCGGCACAACTCTTCACGGTTGAGCAAGGGAACCTTTTTTACTAGTTCGGCAATTTCCGGATCCTCTTCCAGCCAGTGCCTCAGGTTGCCCAACACACTGGCGGCATACGGACTGGCCTTACCGTCCGCCAGATAATAATTCACCCATAATCCGTCTTTGGCAAAGTCCACCAGACCCGCTTCTTCTAATATTTTCAAATGCTTCGACACGGTCGGTTGAGCGATTTTCAAAGCTCCGCGCAGCTCGCAGACACACATCATTTTTTGCTGTAATAATTTAATGATTTTTACCCGATTCGGGTCAGAAAGAGCCTTCATGACTTTGAGAAAAGATTTCATTAAACACCTCTTTATATTTATATTTGGCAATATATAGAATTAGTCTGACGTTGTCAAGCGGCATTGTCGAAATTATACAGTGCCTGTTTCCTTTGCCGGCTTTTACATCGGACAACAGTAAAGCCAAATGAATTCACACCCCACGATCAACGGTTCCTGGCATTATAGACGATCCTAGTTTCGGAATATCTGATTCTTATATTGATTGTTTAGTGGATAGTGCGATGAAATGATCGGCAAAGGCCTTTGCATCCAAGGCGTCCACAGAAAACGATCCTCGCGGCCCCAGTCAGCAATCATAATATAATGAGACAGCGTTAGATCTTTTTTGTGTACTTTCTGTGAGCTTTTTGAAACGGTGACCTCAAAGCGAAAATAGGCTGCGATCAAAAGGAAATCGTATCCGGAAAGCCGTTTTTGATCGCAATCAGGTCCCCTGATATCTTTCGTGTAGCATTTGTCAAAGGCAGAATTGAGAAAGAAAAGATGCCACATGCTTGGCAGTGGAATCGATCGGCGCACCTGACGTGTGAAATCCATGTAAAAGCGATGAAAGTTATTTCCTGCGGTTTTTAATTGGATGGTTTTAAGAGCTACTTTAGCGGCAGGTGTCGTTTTTTTGAGCGGAACTGTTGCTGTACTCGAATGGTATGTCGGTACCTGCAAGATCGAGCAGGGGATGCTGGTGTGTATCATTACAGCACTTCTGAAGAATACCGTTGTCATGTCTCTATTGGCCGGGGTTGTGTTCGGATTCACTGGGGCTCAACTTCCGTATTCGGTGAAGAAATTTTTTAGTCTCCTGGGCAACGCGGCAGGGCCGGTTGCTCTTTTTTCTATCGGGTTGTCCCTAGTTGGTCGAAACATCAACGTCAAAAAAGGCGAACTCATGTGGATTGGGAGTGCAAAATTATTTATCTATCCGCTGGCAACGTGGTTTGTGGTGAACTTTCTGATAACAACAGACCTAAAAACTTTATTATATCATAAACTTATATCAAAAATTTCGATAATTATCGAATTAAAGATCATGGCAAGATCAAAGATGCCTCATGTAATTACTACATAGTAGTACTTTTTTCTTTTCTCTTGACATAAAAATCTCAATAGAGTACCAGAAACCTAATAATTGCGCCTAATAGGCACCATCTCCAGCCGAATCTGATCTGTACGGGATAATATCTCTTCCGCTTCTGCTATCTTGGTTATAAGGCACACCTTAAAAACTACTTTTGAAAAAAATTCTGGTTTCCTCCTATCATTAGCTTGAAAAATGGTGAAACCTGGTCGGTTGGTAATTGTAAATATATGGATCCAGATGGAGATTTTTTTATCGTGGAATGGGATATCAAGATGTCTATATAACATCCCCATATGGAACGTAAAATAAAATAGACGTCTATAGAATATCAAGGTTATGGCCTTTAATTTTTTACCAACTGTGAAAGACATGTTGTTGATAGTAAATTCTAGTCAGGCCATGCTATCAAATAACATATTGGAATTGAATATATTGGGATTAAAAAGCTGCTGTCAATATATAGATTATTTAGACATTACGAGCAAAGGAGTAAACAAATGAAACTTATGAAAAGTATGATGGAAAGCATGATGCCCCTGATGATGAAAGGCATATCTTCCGAGGAAAAAGAGGACTTGATGCTCAAAATGATGCCGATGATGATGGAGGATATCGACTTGACTGAGTTGATGCCCAGAATGATGAACGCCATGCTGCCAGCTATGCTCCCTGAACTGCTGGCATTCCTTTCAAAAGATGGGGCACATGAAAAGCTACTAGAGCTTTTTGCCACAGTCATGCCCAATGTCTGTGAAGTCATTGACAAACCAAAACTTGCAGAAAAAAAAGACGCACTACTGGCTGATCTCATGTCTCACGAGATATTCAGAGAAAAAATGCCCAAATGCTTCACTGCCGGTTTTCCGGTCATGTTTAAAGGGTTCGTTGATCATTTCTATCCTGCTATTACAATAGAAGAAAGAAATGCATTTATCAGCCAGATGATTTCAAATCTGATAATTAGCCTCTCGCAAAATGATAAAGAAAAACTGTTAAGAGAGCTCATACAATAATCATTAAAATGCAAATTGGGTGGTAATTAAAAGAGCAAAACATTTTTCTCCAGCGGACTCGTTTCACCCGCCACTGAGAAACGCGTTACCGATATCTCCAAAGACAACATCACTCCAACCAATTTTCACCGCCGACTTAATTTTTATACCTGATATATCAATTAGAAATTTGGTTAAAATAGCATCTGATTACCCACGATCTGCGCCTCTTCCTAATCGATTTTAATCAGCGTATAAATTGAGGATTGGCTGATGCACTTCGCAGCCAAGCTCCTCGGTGATTTAGAGTGCAGCGATCATGATGCTTGAATTGACCAAGATTTTGAATTCCTGGTTGATTGCATTGGGTGTTTAATGTATCAAAATGATGTACCTTTCACCGGAGCTAAGTAAATGGCAAAGAAAAAGAAAATACCCGACAAGCTTAAAATTTGGATTGAAGCTCGAAAGCGATTTCGCTTGTCTCATGAACAGATTCAGATGGCAAGAGAACTTGGCATGAATCCCAAAAAGTTCGGTAACCTAGCAAATCACAAACAAGAACCCTGGAAGGCACCTTTGCCGGATTTCATTGAATCGCTATACTACAAAAGATTTTGCAAAGAACACCCAGATCAAGTTAAATCCATTGAACGAATTGTTAAAGATCGCAACAAAAAGATGGAAGAGAAAAAACTACGAGAGAAACTCGAAAGGGAAGATCCCATTCCTTTCTAATTTAAGTTATCTGCCATCGAAATATTGTGCATTACAATGAACGCTCGGTTAACCAATTGCTTGACCGCAAGCGATAATGGCGGGTCCGCGCCAGTGAGTTCAGTACTGTTAGGCGACTAAGAAGAGTGTCGCCCCGCCGAGCACATTGACTGGTTAACAGTTGCTGCAGCACTCGAGCGATTAGAAGGACAGGGAGGGACCCTAAATGGCGGAAATTGAGAAGCGCACCGTTTCCTGGGCAACGATGCTGAAGGTCCTCGTCGGCCTGATCATGGCAGCCATCGTCGTTATCTTTGCGGGTTTTGTTTACCTGAACGCGCGCCAGTTGGGATGGACACTCGGTTGGATCTACCTAGGCATCTTCATCGCAGCCTTGATGATAAACCTGGTGTGTCTGCGACTGTGGAACCCCGAGCTGATCAAACGGCGCATGCGCTTCGCCAAGTTTACAAAGACCTGGGATAAGGTATGGGCTGTTCTGTTCGCGTTTGCAATATTTGCAATCTACGTTGCCGCCGTAATGGAGGCACGAGACAGGGTTTCGAGCGCGCTGGGAGTAGCGTGGCTGCTGGGTTTGACCATCTTCATCCTTGGATGGGCTGTTGCCATTTGGTCCATGGTCGTGAATCCGTTCTTCGAGAAGACAGTGCGCATCCAGACAGACCACGGACATCGTGTGATCGATACAGGACCTTACGCCTACATGCGCCACCCCGGTTACGTAGGCTTCGCGGGCTGGATGCTCTCAACGCCTCTTCTGCTTGCTTCGGCCTGGGCCTTCATCCCGGCCCTAATCTCGGTGATTTTGCTCGTGATCCGCACGGCGCTTGAGGATCGCACGCTCCATGCGGAGCTCCCCGGCTACGCTGAGTACGCGAGCCGGGTTCGCTTCCGCTTGATCCCAGGCATCTGGTAACCAGCAGGCATTCGGGCTTTCGTGGGTCGGCATGCTTTGAAGTGGCCTTCATTTCGCACGCGCACGGCAGACACCGGCGGGCGTTTTCAGCCGTCCCACCATACCATATGACAATATAATTGAAATATAAAGCTATCCATGTACATAGACATTCAAAATCGGCTGCGCTCTGCACGCTTTATAATGGATTTTTTCTGTTTCATCCTTTGTATTGTGGTGTTTAGTGCTGCAGGTGCTTGTTCCACGAATCGACGGATAATCAAGAACCCAGAACTTGATGTTTGGGACGGCGAGCGGATGCGGTATAAGAATTTGTTTCCTCCCCAATACGGCTACCTTGAAGAGACCAAATATGACAGCATCGATTTTCGCAAACCCCACGAAAAGGGGATCAAAAAATACTCACTTCTATCTGACCCACGGGGTGATATTGATAGAACCAAAGGCTATGACTCGGCAGCGTATACGGTTGCCCCTGACTTCACCCTCCTTCATAATCCTAGTTATGAAGTTCAGGTGACCTGGATACGACACGCTTCTTATCTGATTCAGCTTGGTGGTAAATATCAGATTTTAGTTGATCCAGTCATTGAGGAAATTGACGGACTGGTCGGCATATTTGGAAAGTATTATGAAATAGGCACACTTTATGCGGAATCACCTCTTGCCACTGAAGATCTTCCATTTGTAGGCGGATCTGAAAATCCCGGAGAGAACCAAACCGTCATCGTTGCAATTTCCCATGATCATTACGATCATTTAAACTACAACACATTAAAGAAACTGCCTGACAATACCCGTTATTATGTGCCCCATGGTTTGGAAAATGAATTTCCTTCACGGTATTCCACTGTCATCGGAATGGATTGGTATACCAAAGATACTATCGGCGATCTTACAATCACCTTCCTTCCGGCTAATCATCGTTCTGGCCGATCTCTGCATGAGAGCAATCAAAGCCTGTGGGGTGGATGGCTTTTTGAATGGAATCATTATCGCATTTATTTTGCCGGCGATACCGGCTACAGTGCCGTTTTCAAAGATATAAGAAACCGTGTAGGCCAGTTCGATATTTGTCTAATGCCCATCACAGCCTGGTTTCAACGCCAGTGGCACATAGCCCCGGAAGAAGCTATCAAAGCAGCGGAGGATTTAGAATGTAAAATTCTTATCCCTTGGGGATGGGGGACCTGGATCCATACATTTGAACACATCCTGGAGCCCCCACGCCGTCTGCAATATGCCTGGGATCAGATGCAGCCTGAACACATGGAGCTTCGGATGCTAAAAATGGGGGAAACCTATTCTACTGAATTGAATAAACCGGCTATCCAGACAAAAGATTTGGGTAGCCAATTATTTTCACATTAGAATCAGCGATATCGTTATTGAGATATTTCAGATTGCCCCGCCTAATACACAACTGATCTAAATTTTCACCAATGTTTTCTTCAGGGCACGAAATCTCCACTCTGGTCTAGATGTAGATTTCTAATTACGCAATCTTCAGTTTGTTGTGATTGAGGATTCGTACATCAAATCTAAAATATCGCAGTTCAATTTTATTCGCAATAAATCTTTGTAATCGGTAACTCTCCAGATTTGACCCAATCTTTCTATTCCACTTTTAAAATCCGATTGATATTAGCAACAGCAATCTTCTTTTTTTGCCGGATGAGGCAAAGCTGTCATTTCAATAATTACCTACCCACACTTTAGCTCACTTTCCCATAGGTCATGATTTTATGCCTGAGTGCGTGGTTACTTTATGAGCACTAAAAAATTGTGTGTTCCCATTCCTGAAATTAGATGAACAACCAGATCATAAAAATCTAACTTACGATAAATTCTCTGTAATATCTATTGGTTGGTAATAGAATCTGAAATAAACATAAAAAATATACTATAGTATAAAAAAATACTTGACAATTAAATTATATTATGCAATATATTGATACTAAAATAATATTTACGCATGCAACAAAGTCCGATTGGATCATTTCGATAGCCTTCATTTTTTTTTATGAAGCGATTTAAGAAAAATCGGGCGCGATGGGATTGAAAACAATTGTTCTGCACCTCAATAGAGCTACCAATCGCCGGAT
>JASFFJ010000223.1:0-10373 GCA_050124355.1 Desulfobacterales bacterium
GCAATAATACCGGTAACATGTAGGTTGGATTGAGTGCAACGAAATCCAACAAAGCCTGGATTAGGCTCAACCCAACCTACGAAATGTAAAGGGACACAGGATAGAACCAACCTCAACTTTTTGAAGTTTAGTTTCATATGAGGTTTCAGCTCGATCAATTCTGACACCAGACACCTGAAATCATAGGGTTGTAGTGCTTATATCATCAAAATTGAAATAAATAATTATGCTGGAAATTGAAAAAAACAAAGAGCCCCATATCACCGTAAAAGACCTCACCATGGCTTACGGCAGCTTTGTTGTCCAGCGGGATCTCACTTTTACGATCAACCGCAGCGATATTTTTATCATCATGGGCGGCAGCGGATGCGGTAAAAGCACCCTGATGCGCCATATGGTGGGGTTGAAAGCACCGGCCAAAGGGAAAGTTTTCTACGATGGCGTCAGCTTCTGGGATACCGATCCCGCCGGCAGAGAGCGCTTTATGCAAAAAATCGGCATCTCATACCAGAGCGGCGCATTGTTTAGCTCCATGACCCTGGCCGAAAACATTGCGCTTCCGCTGCAGCAATATACGGATTTAAACCCGGCCCAAATCCGCGAAATCGTATCCCTCAAGCTTTCCCTGGTCGGCCTGGCGGGATTTGATGAATACTATCCCTCCGAAATCAGCGGTGGTATGCAAAAGCGGGTCGGTCTGGCCCGGGCCATCGCCCTGGACCCTGAGATCGTATTCTTTGACGAGCCGTCTGCAGGACTGGATCCCATCAGTGCCCGTTTGCTGGACGATCTGATTCTGGAGCTCAGTGAAAGCCTCGGCGCCACCGTGGTCATCGTCACCCATGAACTGGCAAGCATCTTCGCCATCGGCAACAACTCGGTCTTTCTGGATCCGGAAGCAAAAACGATGATTGCACAGGGAGACCCCAAAAAACTGCTGGCGGAGTCAAAAAATCCGACGGTCCATAAATTTTTAACGCGAGGGGAAGGATAAGGCGAATGGGGAAGTGGGAATATGGAATGCGGAAATAATCGAGTTTCGGGTTGCGGGTTGCGAGGTTCGGGGATGATATGAACATACCGGTTAAGGCTGAGATCTTAGTTAGGTGTTAATTAAGTTGATTGCTTGATTCGTGTGTTAAAATAATCCAATAAACCAAGTCAACGCGATCAACCCAATAAACCGGGCCAACTAATAATCATAACCAACTTAACGCTGCCAGCTCTTTCATATGACTTGCGCAGCAGGTAGTTTGAACGATATTTAAAGGTAAATCTTAAGGACGAATAACTCATGAGCAAACAGGCAAACAAGACGGCAATCGGTGTGTTTGTGGTGGGGGCGGTGGTGCTGGCGGTGGCCGCCATTATCGTTTTCGGTTCCGGCAAATTCTTTGTTAAGACGGAATTGTATGTTTCATACTTTCCGGGATCGGTAAAAGGCTTGAGAGTCGGCGCACCGGTAATGTTTCGAGGCGTTCAGATTGGTGAGGTTACCAAAATCAGGCTCTACTCCGTCCGCAAAGGGTCCATTGAAATTCCGGTTCTTTTCAAAATAGACCCGGATAAAATCCACGACGTCGGTTCGGTGGTGGAAACTGAGGAATTATCTGATGAACAATATATGGACGCCATGATACAGATGGGGTTAAGGGCCCAGATGGATATGCAGAGTTTTGTCACCGGTCAGAAGATGATCAATATTGATTTTTATCCGGATACACCGGTAAGACTACTGGGGAAAGACGGCATCGATCTCGGCGACGATATTTTTGAAATCCCGACGATTAGAACTCTCGAGCAGAGAATTGGAAAAACACTCGAAGAAATCCCCATCGGCGAGATAGTAGAAAGCTTGCGAAATTCAATGAAAAGTATCGAAGGCTTCGTGACATCTGAGGAACTCAGCAAAAGCCTGCATTATTTAAAGCAAACGTTGAAAGACGCCCGTAACCTGGTGAGACGTGTGGATGAAAAAATCGATCCGCTTTTTGCCAACGTCGAACAAACCTTCAATGACGTCCAGGCGATATTGCAAAATGTCGACAACCAGATCGATCCCCTGGCCGGCAGCCTCATGCAAACTACTGAGGATGCTCGCAAGCTGGTAAACAATATCAACAAACGGGTTCGACCGATTCAAGCCGACCTGGCGGATACCACCAAGTCCCTGCGGGCTACCCTGACGGCTGCCGAGAATTCGATGGAAGACGTGGATGGAATACTATCGGAAAACTCAGAATTTCGCTATCAAATAGATATTTTCATGAGAGAAATAACCTTGATGGCTCGATCCTTAAGGAGTTTCGCCGACTATCTCGAACGCAATCCCGACGCGTTGCTTCGTGGAAAACAGAGAAGGGAAGGTAAAAAATGAGTATGAACCGTTTTCGTCTGGCAGGAGTGGTTTTCCTTGCTCTTTCGTGCCTCATGGCAGGCTGTGCATTCATCGGAGGTACCCAGCAACCTACCCAAAACTATGTTCTGAACTCCCTGCACAGTGAAAAGATCGAAACGCAGGCCGTGGCGGAGTTAGGCGATATCGGAATTTTAGTGGGTCCGATCAGAATGGCCCTGTATCTCGATCGTGCGGATATTGTCATTCGTGACAGCCAAAATCAGATTCGCCTGGCCGAATTTTCCCAATGGGCCGGTCCGCTGCAGGAAAATCTCAGCAGAGTGCTGGCGGAAAATTTATCTGTCTTACTGAAAACGGACAGGGTCGGCATTTTCCCCGGAGGGACCCGGGTAATGCCATTTGATTTTAACGTGACAGTCAATGTGACCCGGTTTGACGGTATTCCGGGTAAACAAGCGGACCTGAGAGCGCGCTGGGGAATTTTAGATAAAACCAGAAAAGATCTGCTTTTCAAAAAGCATTCCGTCCTGAGCCAACCCACAGAAAATGACAGTTTGGAGGCCTTAATCGCCGCCGAAAGTCGTGCCCTGGCTGATCTGAGCCGTGAAATCGCAGCGGCGATCAAGAGCCTGGTAGAGCAAAATTCAAATCGAAAGAATTAAATGATGACCAAAGTCACACCCCTGGCGGTACTCCCATTACTACTGCTTGCCTGTGCTCATGGTAAAACCAATAATTTCCCCACCGTTGCCAATACGGCCGACGCTGCCCACGTATATATTATCCGGGATAACAATTTTGTGGGCTGGGGATTTTCATTGAGAGTAATGCTGAATGAATCTATCATCGCCCGTCTGCGCTCAGGGGAGTATGTTTCTTTTTATGTTGAACCCGGATTCCATTCCGTGGGAATTTCCGAACCGACCCTCACCGTACCCTTTGCTAAGGGCAGAACTTATTATTTTCTGATAGGGGCTGATTATACTCAATTCGGTTTCAATATCCAGCGCATCAGCAATAGGAAAGGCGAGCTATGGCTATCCAAAACCAAACCGGTGGGATAGTCGAGGTCAGATGACGGAGGTCAGAGGTCAGAAGACAGATAACAGAAGTGATAAGGCATAAAGGAGAGGAGAGGGTTTTCCCTTTAAATCTTTCCGCATTCCCTTCTCCCTGGCCTAGACCGATCGGGCGGAGATCAAACTCTACACCACCTCAATACGATTAAATTAAGCCCAAGTAGTCTAAACTGATATGTTGCGCTCTCCGAGGCGTGGGATCTGCGAGCCCGCTTCCGCCCGTAGGCTTATGGGCATAGGCTTACAGGCCGGAGGGGAGGCCAGAGCGGGCCGAAATCAAAGGGTCGTCATCTTATCAATTAAATCCACCACCCGGTTTGAATACCCCCACTCATTATGATACCAGGAGACAATCCGGAGATAGCCGTCCTCCAGAGAGCTGGTGGACTTGGCATGGGACACCTCCAATTCATAAATGTTTAGAATATAGCGAAGCTCTGCCTCAAACCGACGAATCAATGAGAAATATATTTGAAAATTCCTTCAACTCCCTTTGCCCTTCGCCCTCTGCCCTATGCCTGCCACTATTCTGCAATCAACTTATTGCGGTTCTGAACATAGGCGTTGCGAAGCATCACATAGGGATCAAGAGCAGCTTCCTTAAGGGCTTCATACTGTCCGATTCTCAAGGAGGTCTCGTTGACCGCCTCACCGGCGCGAATGCCCACCGAGGTCCAGAAATCGTCGAACAGCCACCAAATCGGATCCAGAAACGTATCCCCCACACGCCCAAGGCCATCCCGTAGGCTGGAAGGTCCTAAAAAGGGCAGCGTCAAATACGCGCCATTGCCAATCCCCCACACCGCAAAGGTCTGGCCAAGATCCTCCTTGCTGGTTTCTAAATTCGGCCAATGCGATGCCGCATCAGCCATGCCTAAAATTCCAATGGTGGAATTGATAAAAAAACTGCCGGCCTCTTTAATTGCCTTTTGTCCTTTACCCTGCAATAAACAGTTAATAAACCGCACCGGAAACCGGATGTTGTAAAAAACGTTTACGATGACCGTGCGAAACTCCATGGGGATGATAAACTTATATCCTTGGGCGACAGGTTTGAGCAGCCAGAAATACAATTTGTCATTGAAGTGATAAAGCCCCGTATTAACGCCAATTAGAGGATCGGGGATCAGTTCGACGTCTTCTTCATCCGCATATTCGTCTTCGTACTCATCATATTCATCATCGTACTCATCATCCTCCTCCTCCCCAGCTTCGGTCTCATTTGAAACCTCATCCGTACCGGTTTCCGATTGCTTATCGGAAGATGCCTCGGTTTGTTGGGCCAGGTAAATCAAGTCTTCTTCATGGAAGGCATCGGCCGGGGTGTGGTCGCCAAGGACGATGAAAAAAGCCAGAGTAGCGACGAGCGATATTAATTTTTTCACTGGATGATGCTCCTTTTTGCTCTTAAAAAAACAGTTTTTCCCTCTTCACCACCGGCAGATCAGCCCTCTTAGACGTTCTCCCGAAAATCTCAATCAGCTTAATTATCTCCACCCACATCACCAAACGCATATTTGCTGATCAGATCCATGATGTCCGTGGGCGAATTGGTATCGGTGATGGTGTCCCCGTTTTCAAGCAGGTCGCCGCCGCCGCCGGGATCGATGGCCACGAATTTGTCACCGATCAAGCCCTCCGTTTTGACCGAAGCAATGGCATCATCAAAGACTTCGATGCCCTTATTGATCTTAAATTCCACCACCACCTGCTGATTTTCCTGATCCATGGTGAATTTTTGCACCCGGCCGATTTCCAGACCCATCATGTTGACCGGGTTGCCCTCTCGTAAGCCCGTGACGGTACTGAACTTGCCGTAAAGCGAATAGGTGTTCTCACCGATAAATCCCACATTACCCAGATTCACTGCCATATAGGTAATACACAGCAACCCGATGACAACGAAAATGCCGACCACTGTTTCCTTAGAGTATTTTTTCATTTCTCTTCACCTCCGCGAGCACACGTAAAACGTGCAAGTTCTTTTTGGTTAAACCTGGCAAATTCCATTACGGACTCAATCTCGATTTGAGGCTTGCCCTGGGCCAGTCCGGCCAGAACACTGAATTCAATGCATTCCTTTGGTTTGTTTTCACCCTCGATGTCGGTTTTGACACCCTCGATCCCGTGTTTCTTAAAATCTTTGGTAAAATCCTCCATGATCCGCTGGGATTCCTCAAGATTGGAATATGGTAGCACCGTGGCATATTCATTGATGGTTTGACGCGATGAAAATCCGCCCACCGCACCAAAATGCTTGTTGATATAAGTGCCCAGAGACCGGATAATCTTTTGGGCCACGTCATGGCCCAGTGTTTCGCCGATTTTATCCAATTCATCTATGGTAAAAACCGCTGCGGCGTAAGACGCATCGGTTTGTCGTTGACTTAAATCGCTTTGATAGCGAACTTTGAACTGGCGCCGGGAATATAGCCCGGTCAATTCCTGGCCAAGACTTTCAAGACTTGAAATAAGTTCCTGCCGGAAGGGATGGTCGAAAGATTCAAAATCTTCGGGGGTGCCCTGGAAAACGATTTTTCTGCCATAGAGGGCCAAAATACGGTTGGAGATAAAATATACATCCGGGATTTCGTGACTGATTAATAGGGCCGTAAACCCGAAGCGCTTCTGGTAGTCGGCCACCATGCCCAAAATGGCATTTTTACGGATGGGGTCCTGACCGGTGGTGGGCTCATCGAAGAGCACAATATTCGGATCGGTGACCAAGGCCCGGGCCAGCGCCACCCGTTTTTGCATGCCGCCTGAAATCTCGGAGGAATATTTGTCGGCCACCTCAGTTAGTTCCGTCTGCTCGATGCGGGCCATGGCCTTTTCCGCGATTTCCTTCTTTTTTAGTTTCGTGGTGTACTTGAGAGGCAGGGCTACATTTTCGAATACCGTCAGGGAATCAAACAGCGCATTGTTTTGAAACATATAGCTGATCTGGCCGATGTAATCATTCCATTCGGCTTTTTTCATTTGATCGATGGGTTTACCCCGGAAAAGGATCTGGCCTTCATCCGGTTTGAGCATTCCGATGATGTGCTTGAGCGTCACACTTTTGCCCGTACCGGAAAGACCGATGAGGGTGGTGACCTCACCTTCATAAATTGAAAAATCGATGCGATCCAGAATGTTGCGGTCGCCGAAGGATTTGGTCACTCCCTTAAATTCGATAATCGGCTCTCTGTCGTTGTTCTTCGTCACCGTCATTTTCCCCCGATTTGTCCGGATTGATAATTATTTTTGCACCTTTCGTAGCAAAAAATAGTTGCCACCAAGACACAAAAACACGAAGACACATAATAACCAACCTTTTTGCTTTGTGTTTCGGTGCCCATTTTTTTCAGAGCAGCCACGAAAAAAGAATCGCTGATTTACAAAATAAAAGAGTTTACAATATAATCTGAAATCAGGATCATTACACACGATATGACCACCGCCGAGGTGGTGGACAGGCTGACACTTTTGGCACCGAAGCTGTCGGTGCGCATATGGGTGAAATAGCCCTGAAAACAGCAAATGGTGATAATCAAAAGCCCGAACACGATGGACTTGATAAAACCTCCGGTAATATCATCGATCTGGGTGCTCGACACCACCCGGTAAAAGTACGAACCGGAATTAACCCCCAGGATCAGGCAACCGCTGACCCAGGCGCCGATAATACCGATGAGGTCGAAAAAAGCGGTTAAAATCGGAAAACTGATAATGGCAGCCGCTATGCGAGGGCTGATCAGGTAACCCAGAGGATCGATACGCATGGTGGACAGTGCATCGATCTGCTCGGAGATCCGCTGGATGCCGATTTCGGCGGTCATGGCCGAACCCGCCCGGGCGGTGATCATGATGGCCGCCAGAACCGGTCCCATCTCACGAATCAGCGTCAGGGCGATGGCAGTGCCGAGTACCCCCACGGAACCAAAATCAACCAGCACGAAATAAAGCTGAAGTCCCAGCACCATGCCGGTGAAAAAGCCCACCAGCATCACAATCTGAGCAGATTTTGCGCCGATATAATATATCTGCTGGATAATATCGGGTATCGCCTTAATTCTAAACATCATGATGAAGGACCGAAAGAAAAAAATGGCCATCGCCCCCATGTCGTTGTTTAGCCTGAGTGTTTTGCTGCCGAAAAAATTAAAAAAGGATTTCAGTATCCCTTTCTCCGACTTTGGTGCTTGCGTCGTTGTGGTAGTATCAGCCATTATCTAATCTTCCCTTCCGTCATTGGGGGGATTTGCTGGACTTGGGTCTTGGACGTCGACTTGCTTAGGAAGCTGCGGATTTCATGTTAAACAGAAATACTCTTAGCTTACGATCATATACCACAATAAAAGCGAATCTCAAGCAATATTATTTAAATTGATGCTTTTTTTACTCGGTAACTATTTGTTGCGATGTTGTTTCGGCCGCGTTGGGCTAAAGGTTGCTTTCGAGTTCATCATGAGATAAATTACGTCCTGTGCTTATCTTCGTCGGTAGCCGATGAGATGCATGCGGCTTGTGTGAAACTTCAAATGTTGGAGTTGGTTCTATCTTGTGCCACTTTACATTTTGTAGGTTGGGTTGAGCCTGCGCCAAGCTTTGTTGGGTTTCGTTGCACTCTACCCAACCTACATTTTGCCGGTATTACTGCGAAATACGAAACCCGACAACGGCCGATTTACAAACCGAGCCCCAAATGTTTCTATTCTGATCAGACTGGCCGTTTTTTTGGCCAGCGGCCGCGCTCGTGTGAAACTTCGCCAAAATGGCGCGGGTTTTTGATAAACAACTCGGCCCCTGCAAAGGCTTGGATTAAATAGCGAACTGCAACATATCGAACAGCGAATGATGATTGACGAATGACGAATTGTGGATGTCACTCTCCCACCGGGGCGTAGGTCTTATGCCCTATGGGCCGGAGGCCGAGGCGTAGGATCATGCCGCTACGAGCCGGAGGCCAGCCCGTAAGCTTCACGGGCTTACAGGCCCGCTTCCGGCTCGTAGAGCCTACAGCTCGGAGAGAAGGGAAGCTACGCTCTACTATTTAAAATATTAAGATAGAGAGAATTCCTTAATTCGTCAATCGTCATTCGTGAATCGTCAATCGATTACTTTTTCGGATTCTTTACTAAAATTTTTTTGAGGTGGCAGCATGTCCAAAAGTCTATTCATTGCAACGCTGGAGCCAAGCGGAGGCAAATCCGTGGTGGCGCTCGGTATCATGGAATTGCTGTCAAGACGTTTGCATAACATCGGTTTTTTCCGGCCGATTATTCCCGATGGGGAATCTGACAACAACATCCAGCTGATCCTCAATCGCTACAATTTGAAGTTGTCCCATAATGATATGTACGCATACAAACACGAGGCTGCCCGGCACATGGTTTCTCATGGGCAGTCTGATGTGCTTGTAAAAAATATTCTCGACAAATATAAAGCGCTGGAAAACCGGTGTGATTTTGTGCTGTGTGAAGGCACGGATTATACGGGGGTGAGCTCCGCTTTCGAGTTCGACTTCAATGCCGGAGTGGCCAATGATTTTGGTTGCCCGATTCTAGCGGTCGTTAACGGGCGTGGCAAATCGCCGCAGGAAATTCTCGATGCGACCCGGTTTGCCCGTGATGCCTTTGAAAGTCAGGGCTGCACCATATTAGCCATCCTGGTTAATCGGGTGGAACCGCAGACTGTCGGTCCAGTCAACGCACAACTCAAAGATGAAACTTTTTTTAAAGAACCGGTGTATCTCCTTCCCGAGGAGCCGCTTTTGGGAAAACCGACCGTTGGAGAAATCGCCACAGCCCTAAAAGGCAGGTGTTTACAGGGCGATCCGGAGGATCTCAGGCGCGACGTACGCGATATTAAAATTGCCGCCATGAATTTGCCGCACTTTCTGGATTATATCAGCGACGGCACGCTCGTGATTACCCCCGGGGATCGCTCCGATGTGATCCTGGGCAGCCTGGCGGCAACCGTTTCCGAAACGTTTCCGAATATTTCCGGCCTTCTGTTAACCGGTGGATTGGCCCTCGCCCCCCAAGTGCAACGATTGATCAAAGGTTCCAAGAAAACATCGCCGATACCCATCCTCAGCGTTGACACCGATACCTATGCGACAGCGATCAAGGCCGAATCGGTGAGAGCTGCGCTGACGCCCCAAAACGAACGAAAGATCGCGTCCGCTCTGGGGCTTTTTGAAGCCCATGTGGATGTACCGGAGATCGAAGAGCGCATCAAAGTGGTTCGTTCCACGAGTGTAACGCCGATCATGTTTGAATACAATCTGATCGAACGGGCGAAAGCCCGCAAGCAGCACATTGTTCTGCCCGAGGGGTCTGAACGGCGCATTTTGCAGGCCAGCGAAATACTTCTGCGGCGTCAAGTTGCGGATATTACCCTGCTGGGTAATCCGGATGATATTCGTCGGAAAATAAGCGGGCTTGGGCTCAACCTGGAAAACATCAGTATTGTTGATCCCATGCAGTCAGAAATGCTCGAGGAATACGCGATGATCTATTACGGGATGCGCAAGCACAAGGGCATCTCTGAAAAAATGGCCAGGGATACCTTGACGGATGTCAGTTTTTTTGGAACCATGATGGTCTATAAGGGTATGGCCGACGGCATGGTATCCGGTGCTGTTCACACCACCGGCGAAACCATCCGGCCGGCCCTTCAGATCATTCGGACCCGACCCGGGGTGGCCATCGTCTCCAGTGTATTTTTAATGTGTCTGGCAGACCGTGTACTCGTCTATGGAGATTGCGCGGTAAATCCGGATCCCAGCGCCGAGCAACTGGCGGACATTGCCGTCAGCTCGGCTGAGACCGCTAAAATTTATGGTATCGAACCCCGTATCGCAATGTGCTCCTATTCCACCGGGGAATCCGGCCAAGGCAAGGATGTCGACAAAGTGCGTGAAGCTACCCGGCTCGTCAGAGAAAATA
>JASFFJ010000224.1:0-10355 GCA_050124355.1 Desulfobacterales bacterium
GCAACATGTCGAACAAGGTTGAGTGTCAGAAGCACCACATAAAGCGAGATTTAAATGTAACTACTCGAAAACAATCAAAAATTGTGAAAAACAGGCAGAAATATAATTGGAATTTTACTGCCAATTTCGTTTCATTTGAAAATGATAGTGATCGAAAAAGAAGTTATGAATTATGGATTGAATCATTCTTTCATTTGGTTAATTGATATATCGTCGATCCATTTTATTAGCATTTTCAAATTTTTTGAAGTGGGCAATACGCCCCTTTTCTCCCAATTAATTAGTGTATCCTCGGTAACTCCCAAAATTTCAGCCAATTCTTTAATTTTAAGTCCAGAATCCATTCTCTTGCATCTAAGTTTTCCCCCAAAGTTTTTAGGATCTTTCGGATAACGTTTATTGAAAACGTATATCGGAATTGATATGGTGATTCGATAAAATCCAGAGGAAGTTAATCGTGAAAAGTTGCTATTTTGTACCGCATGGATGCCCATGCGGGTATTTTGCAGATCCCAAACATGCCTGCCGCTGCACCTATCAGCAGATTCACCGTTATCGTTCAAAAATTTCCGGGCCGCTGTTAGATCGCATCGACATTCATGTAGAAGTCCCGGCGGTCCCTTACAAAGATCTGATGCAGGAATCCAACGCCGAGCCTTCGGCACTAATCCGCAAACGTGTGGCTGCTTCCCGTGTTATTCAATCCAAACGATTTGCACGCACAAAAATCTATAGCAACGCCCAGATGAGCAGCCGCCATATCAAAAAACACTGTCAAATCGATATGGCTTCCCGAAACCTGCTGGAGTCCGCCATCGACAAACTGGGCCTGTCAGCCCGGGCCTTCAATCGTATCCTAAAAATAGCCCGCACCATCGCCGATCTGCAAGCAGAGCCGAACCTTCAGGTCGATCACATCTCGGAAGCCATTCAATATCGCAACCTGGATCGTAAGAAACAGTTTTGAATAATAGTAAAGAATAGAGCCTTGACTCCCAAGGAAGTTCTTGAAAAGTATAAGTAGGTTGGCCGATGAAAATACGATTGTTAGAAATGGCACAGATTGAGCTTGATCAGGCAATCAGGCAATTGAGTATTACCACTAAGAATGCCCCGGACTCGGTGATGCCAAATGCGGCGGTTTGCATTTTCGTTTTCTTGAATTGCTATAAATATAATGTTATTGTTTGATGATGGAATTTTCTAGACATTTTAATCAAATGCTCGAGGAAAGGAATATTCGCAGAAGTTGGGTTGACGAGGCTCTAAAAGCTCCAGACCGTGTTGAGAATATGGAAGATGGCACACGGCATTATCTTAAACAGATCCATGATTACGGAAATCGGTGGCTACGAGTTGTGATTAACTTTCAGGTAAACCCAAATAGAGCAATAACCGCATTTTTCGACCGGCGTTTAAGGAGAATAATGTCATGAGAATTAGAGTAGATAAGGAAACTGATAGTCTTTATTTCCGGCTTGACGAGAGTCGGATTGTAGAATCAGAGGAAGTTCAACCTGGTGTAATACTAGATTACGATGAAAATGATCAGGTTGTTGGGATTGAATTTTTGCGTATATCATCGAGAGCTTCTAAAGAAGAACTATCTTCCATTCAATTTCAGACAGCGTAAAATGTCGACTATTATGGCTGTTTTTCTACCAATTTTTGACTTTAACATTACACTACGAGATCCCAGCTCTTTCATGTGTGCATAATTTGCAGAAATCCGATAATTTCACTCCACCAGCCTTTTTAACGAATAGATCCCATCCAAGCCGTCTATAGCCTTGCAAAAAATTAAGGGACGTTGTTGATTATATTGACTAAATATCATTACACAAACAGTAACAAATACAGAATAAGAGGAAAACGATACTGTGGTAGACGAGGTTTGGTATGGATATCACCTACGACAGCTTAAGCTTGCACTACCTGTAGGCTTTTTTTCATCCATTCCTGCCTTAATTGCCGTTATCCCGAAATTTTTTTCTGTCTGTACCAATTTAGATAACCTCCTTACATGTTTTACTGCCAAAGTAAGGAAAAAATGGATTCGATCATCATTAGGACTCTTTCTGGTTTATCTTGAATTTGTTGAAATCCCGATCATAACTGTATAAAATGTTTTGAGCGTCTTCTTCCAGACAAGCAATTAGATAACAGTCCACGATTTCCACATTTTTCTCACGCCATAATTCCAGGGTTCTTTGAATAATTTTTTTCCCCTTGATAGTAATTCCTTTATAGTTGAGGAGATCCGTTAATCCGGCGACAATTTGTTCTAATGTTTATTTCGCATGGCTATTATGAAGCTAGGACGAAACGAATTACGACTGGGGCCGAACCAAGCTGGATTTTCTAATTGGCGAGGGTTTAGGTCAAAAACAGAGCTATATTTATGTCTTAAACCGATGTTTTTAGAACAAAAAAACGCGGTGAAAGGAATTATCCGGTAAAAGATTGGGAAAAGCTGAGAATCCCAACTTAAATCTTAAATATTGATAAAAGCGAAGGCAGTTGAAGATTAATTAATCTTTAACTGCCTTTTTGTTTTATTTGGATGGTATTTTTTTTATAATTATTTTGGCATCGAAGATCTGAATATCGCGAAAATGTCTTAGTTCCAGTAAGTGGTTGTCACTGTTGTCGCTGAAGACAATATAATCGGCTTTGACTTTCAGGACGCAGACCAGAAATTTGTTGTTGCTGGGTTCGGTTTTGAGTTTGTCAGACTGGTAAAGGCTGACCGTGACACCCCTTATTCCGATAGGAGAGCGTATCGAAACAGGCGTCTTAACAGGAGCCTTTTGAGACCGATCTGTTCCGATAAACGTCTTAAAAAGAATGTATTCCTGGTACAAATCTGTAGGCTTTTATAGATCTAATTCATCAAGCAGAGACTCGATGAATTCAACTTTTAATAAGAGAATCAGTAATCTGGATGAGTTACCTTATTAGATCCGATAGTAAAGATGCGTTTGCCGCCGACTTTATCAGTCTTTGGATAAAAGCACTTGTATATTCGTTGTCGAAAGATATCTTGACTTAATCCCAACACTTTACATACATCCTGAGTTGTGTAATAAGGTTTGATCGGCAGGCCAAGGTTGTTTTTAGGTAATTCTGGTTCTTTGAAATAGGGCGGGCTAACTGTTATTTTAAGCGATATTGGCGGGTTATTCGGGTCTGTAAATTGTGAACCCGTTTCTATGCGGGTATTTTGCAGATCCCAAACATGCCTGCCGCTGCACCCATCAGCAGATTCACCGGTATCGTTAAAAATATCCGGACCGCTGTTCGATCGCATCGAGATTCATGCGGAAGTCCCGGCAGTACCTTACAAAGATCTGATGCAGGAATCCAACGCCGAGCCTTCGGCCCAAATTCGCAAACGCGTGGCTGCTTCCCGCGTTATCCAATCGAAACGGTTTGCATGCACAAAAATCTATAGCAACGCACAGATGAGCAGCCGCCATTTCAAAAAACACTGTCGAATTGATATGGCTTCCAGAAATCTGCTGGAGTCCGCCATCGACAAACTGGGCCTGTCAGCCCGGGCCTTCAATCGTATCCTAAAAATTGCCCGCACCATCGCCGATCTGCAAGCAGAGCCGAACATTCAGGTCGATCACATCTCGGAAGCCATTCAATACCGCAACCTGAATCGCAAAAAACAGCTCTAAATAACAGAAAAGATGGACGCCTTTCTCCATCGAATCGGTAAATTCCCGCATCCTCTATCAGCTCAAACTCGGAGGTGTCAAATTCGGTGGTTTTTTTAGGACAGTATTTACCTGTGAGAAGTATATTTACCCAACGGCTACCCGGTTCATTGCACGATGATACTCATGTGTATATTTAATAAAATAGATCTCATTTCGAAGACTTGTGAAAATCCAAACTTAAACTTGACAAACTCGTAAAAAGCCAATTTTTACGCGTTAGCGTCATTCCGGCGAAAGCCGGAATCCAGTAATATCAACACGTTCTGGATGCCGGATCAAGTCCGGCATGACGATTTGAGGACTTTTTAGGAAACCATCAAACTTGAGATTTTCACAAAATTTTGGATCAGTGTCCTCAAAGCGACATTCGTTGTTTTCGAGGTGCTGGCTTTTTTCGAAAACATTCGAAAGCGTGTTGTCAAATCTCCGAAAATTTACTTTTGTGATGCGGGTTTCGTGGCTTTTCTGCAGGGAATCGAAACCCCCGATCAGGCAGAGCGAGATCCCTTACGAGGGGGTCTTTATGAAAACTGGAAATTCAAGAAATTCTCAAATGCCGTTTGAATAGTGGCAAACGAGCCGACCTGTATTCTCATAGAGACACTCACGGAAACGAGGTAGATTTGGTAATCAGAAAGGGTAGTAAACTGATTGCCATTGAGATCAAATCTGCTTCAACTTTTACAACTCATTTTTTCGATGGCATTGAAAATTTCAAAAACGCTGTCGGTGTTCGTTTCGATCGAGGATACGTTTTGTATAACGGTCATGAACAATATGTGCTGAAAGGAATAAAAGCCATAAACCCGATCTCGTATGGAGACATAGGAGAATTGGAGGCCATTTAATTTTGCTAGGTGATTGCCGAGAATTCGGCCCCGATGATATCGGTTTTGCATATCACAGGGCTGGTAGGATAGGAGATCAAAAAATGCTTGAAGAACGGGTACTTTCAAATCGTTTTGCCAGCCTCAAACCATCAGCAACAGTTGAGATGACCGAAAAGGTAAGACAGCTTCGGCTTTCTGGCAAAGAAATCATTGGATTTTCTAGCGGTGATCCGAACATAGACGCCCATCCAGCCATTATAAAAGCTTTAAATGATGCCATTAAAAAAGGTGAAACAAATTACGGACCGCCTCAAGGAAAAGAAGGACTTCGGAAAGCACTAAGTACCTATCTGACAAAACGATCAGATGTCGATTTTTTTCCAGAAGAGATTATTATTACACCTGGTGGAAAATTTGCTGTTTATGCTGCCATCATGGCAATCGTCAATCCAACTGACGAGGTAATTGTCTTAGAGCCTGGATGGGTAAGCTATTCACCTTGCATCAGGCTGGCAGGGGGCATTCCTGTGGGGTTAAGTGCTTTAAATTCGGTCAATCATGAAGAATTAGAACGTAAAATAACTCCACGGACAAAAGCGATTATTATTAATTCCCCGGTAAACCCGACCGGTCGTATCATTTCAAAAAATGAATTGCAATTGATAGCGGAGCTTGCAAGAGAACATAATCTATGGATAATCTCAGACGAGGTCTACTCTGAATTGGTATTTGAACCCCACCGTCATTTTTCAATCTCCGCAATAGCTGGGATGAAAGAACGAACTTTTTTAGTGGATAGTTTTTCGAAGACTTTCGGAATGACAGGTTGGAGATTGGGCTGCCTGGCACTTCCAAGGACCTATGTCAAAGACGTTATAAAAATTATTCAACATTCCATATATTGCGTTCCACCTTTTATGCAAAGCGCTGCCGAAGAGGCAATGAACCTGTTACCTGATATCATTTCAGATATCAGGAATCATTTTTGTAAAAAAGTGGCGTATGCCTGGAAGAAATTAGATGCCCTGCCAGGATTCAGCTGTCCTGAGCCACAGGCAACGTTCTACCTTTTCCCGCAGATTCAAGGAGACGACAGAACACTTGCAATGAAGCTTTTAGAAAATCTCAATATTGCTGTTATGCCTGGAATTGCTTTTGGCAGCAGTGGAAAGGGGCATATTCGATTTAGCATAACCTGTTCAACGGAACAGCTAGCAAAGGCGATGTTCCTCTTAGAGCAATATTTTAATCAAGAGAAGACATAATTGTGTCCACTTACCACTAACCTACATAAAGGAGGCTATCATGAAGAGATTTTTCGAATTCACCAGTTGTATGCTGTTAACGCTTATGTTTATTTTTTCAGGAGCAGCCTTGGCGACGGACACCACACTGCAAAAGATAAAAGAAAGGGGCAAACTTCTGGCGGGCGTCAAATATGGTACTGTACCTTTTGGCTTTGTCGATAAAAGCGATCAAGTAGTTGGTTTTGATGTCGATTTGACAAAAGAAGTTGCAAATGCCCTGGGTGTAGATATTGAGTATGTCAAGGTCACGTCGCCGACAAGAATTCCCTTGTTGGTCGCAGGGAATGCGGATCTTGTGGCCGCATCAATGACACATACAGTAGAAAGAGATAAAACGATTGATTTCAGCATCACCTATTTTTGGGGTGGACAATCGATTTTAGTAAACAAGGCGAGCGGTATTAATAGCGTAAAAGATCTTGATGGTAAAACAGTTGCCGTTCAGCAAGGTACTACCCTAGAAAAAAATTTAGCCCGGGTTAACCCAGCCGCAAAACAGCTTGCATTTAAAGATTATACGAGTGCATGGATGGCATTGAAACAAGGAAGGGCTGATGCGTTAACAGGAAGCCATCATATCTTACTAAGATTTGCAAAAGATTCCCCGGAATTCGTTTTAGCAGGCAACCGTTTTAGCAAAGAACCCTTTGGAATGGGAGTTCGCCAAAACGATTCAGAAATGCGAGACTTAGTAAATCGTGTTTTGCAGGATTTGTGGAAATCAGGCAAATTTCATGAATATTACCGCAAATGGTTTGGTTCTGACCCTGATTTCGAAATGGAAATATGGCCATAAAAACGGTATCAATATACGAGGGAATCACCATTGATTCCCTCGTATATTTTGAACGCATCACCATTTGTCCATTCGATTTAAAAAGCAAGAAATCACCTTCGAAATACAGTCCACAGATAAATCTGTGAGTTTTTACGAAGTCGAATACACTTTAAGGAGCAGTACTTGCAGTACACGTTTGACTGGTCTGTTTTGTGGCGCTATCGTGAGTCTCTGTGGAAAGGCTTGATTCTGACGGTTGAGCTTTCCTTGGTCGCTTTAGCTGCTGCAATCATAATTGGTATCATTTTTGGTACGATGAATAGTGGCAGAAACCGTGTGCTGCGTATATTGGCGGCGAGCTATGTAGAAATCTGCAGGAACATTCCGCTTTTGGTGCATATCCTGTTTTGGTACGTTGGCCTAGCATCTCTCCGAATCCCAAATTTCTGGTGCGGAGTTATTGGATTGGCACTGCATTCTGGTGCATATATCGCCGAAATAGTCAGATCTGGCATTCAAAGTGTTCCGCCTGGTCAGAATGAGGCAGCAATATCAAGTGGTCTAACTCAAACCCAGTCTATGTTTTTTATTATCTACCCCCAATCTCTGAGAATGGTTCTTCCATCTTTGGCGGGGATGTTTTCACAATTAATAAAAGATTCCTCTTTAGCTTCGGTTATTGCAGTCTCAGAGCTTACCTTTCAGGCCGGGAAAATTGAGGGAGAGACATTTCGCAGTTTCGAAGCCTATCTCGGTATCAGTGTTCTTTATTTAATCTTCATTACCATCATTACTCAGAGTCTACACCTATTTTTTTCTAACAGACAACAACAAAAGGCGGAGTCTTTTGCGAAGTGAATTTTATATCTATTTGGGATAATCTTCCTTACCTTTTAAAGGGTCTATTCTTAACGCTCAAAATGTCTTTGATTATAATAATTGTGGGCGCATTTTTTGGAATACTGATCGGGATAATGCGTAATAGTAAATCGAAGGCCCTGAAAATGTTAGCACTTATATACATTGAAATCATTCGGGGGACTCCGCTTTTAGTTGTGCTGTTTGTCGTTTATTTTGGTGTGCCGCTGTTAATAGGTAAAAACCTTTCCGCAGCTATTGCTGCTATCATCGGTTTTATCATATTTATAGGTGCTTACATTGCAGAAGATGTGAGATCGGGACTCAATTCGATTCCTAAAGGACAACTAGAAGCAGGCTTTGCTTCGGGGCTTAATAATCGACAGGTTTTATTTTGCATAATCTTGCCACAAGCCATTCGCAGGATGATCCCAACGTTTTTTAATCAGTTTGTACGACTGACAAAATTTACATCTGTCGCCTCTATCATCGGCGTCATTGAGTTGACGGGAGCCACAAACATTATAAATGCACGTGAATTTATCCCCATCGAAATATATACTACTTTAGCTATTGTATACTTTATGGTCTGCTACTCGCTTTCATGTATCGGGCGATTTTTGAATAAGTCATTTGCCTTCAATGCCTAACCTGCTATGAAATATCTTTATTCGGTTTTTCCGGAGAAATTGCATTTATGCCACCGATAATTAAATTTGTAAATGTCAATAAGTGGTTTGGTAAGAACCACGTCTTGAAAAATATTAATTTAGATATTCAAGCGGGAGAAGTCGTCGTAATATGCGGACCTAGCGGATCTGGCAAGAGTACCCTAATACGATGCATCAACGAATTGGAGCCGATACAAAGTGGCGAAATAATTGTTGACGGCATGGCATTGAGTGATTCAGCAACTGATATTGTCAAACTAAGATCGGAAGTCGGTTTCGTGTTTCAACAATTCAACCTATATCCTCATATGACAGCCCTAAGAAATGTAATTCTGGCTCCTTTAAAAGCAAAACGGATGAATAAACGGGATGCCGAACAATTGGGACTTGCTCTTTTGAAAAGAGTGGATTTAGCTGAAAAAGCCAATGAATTCCCGGCCAATTTATCCGGTGGCCAGCAGCAAAGAGTCGCTATAGCTCGTGGTCTTGCCATGGAGCCCAAGATTATGCTCTTTGATGAACCAACTTCTGCACTGGACCCGGAAATGATCAATGAAGTATTAGACGTCATGAGGTCGTTGGCCGAAGAAGGTATGACAATGATCGTTGTCACTCACGAAATGGGATTTGCAAAAGAGGTTGCAAGCAGAGTTGCCTTTATTGATGATGGTGCGATACTGGAAGTAACATCGCCCAATATATTTTTTTCAGCACCAAAGCATCAACGAACCAAAGATTTCCTCAGCAAAATTATTAGTCATTGAGTCTTTTTCTACAGTTTAGTTTTCAAACGCGTTCGACGCTATCTGACATTGCTGTTGCTGCTGCTTTTATCAAAGCATGCTCCAATAAACGGCAATCAAGCCCTAACCTTAATCTCTCCTGGATTTAATTCCCCGTAGCTTGCTGCGATAAAAGTGAGTTAAATCCTAAAACATGATACTCCGCGGCTTGCCGTGGAGAGATTTCATTAGACTTTTTTTCGCATGGCTATTGTGAAGTTAAGACGAAATGTATATGATCAGGAACATTAAATTTCTTCGATATTGCGAGAGCAGCCGGGAAGTCCATGAAACCTGAGGGCAGATTGGGTCCCCGAATAGAGGTATCTTATGCGTTGGAGAAGCAGCCGCAGAAGCAGAAATGTTGAAGATCGTCGAGAATTCAGGGTCTCACGGCGGGTGGCCGGAGGTGGGATTGGTACGATTGTAATCGTACTCATCGCGCTTTGTTTTGGCGTTGATACTTCTGTGATCATCAACCAGAGTGTACAGCAGGGCGGTGAGATGGTATCCACAACACAACCGTATTCCGGCTCTGCTACAGAAAATCAACTCAGCGGATTAGATGGTTTTGGAAAGAACTTGAGAAAGGCGACATTAACCAGTGCAACACCTTTTCAGCCGATCGACTCTAACATAATCTGACGTACGCAAAAGAGGTTTTATCAACATTACCCTGAGGTCAGTCATGCCTGGAACTAAAAGAAAAAAGAAAAAGCAGGGTGTTCATTCCGGCAAGTTGCGAATTGCGGATCACTGGAACGCCATTAGCATCATCGCCAATTCTCAAGCCAACCCCTTAAAGGCTGTCGCCGAGTTTGTGGAAAACAGCATCGATGCGCGCGCCAAACAAATTGTTATTGTCAGGGGCAAGAAAAAGGGGGCGTTCTATCTCAAGATTAGCGATGATGGCGAGGGTATTCCAAGAGATGAACAGGGGTTGCCGGATTTTCGTCGCGTGGCAACCCATATCTGTGATTCAATCAAGAGACAGTTCAAGTCAGAGGGGGCCAAAGGGATTCAGGGAGAATTCGGTATTGGTCTTCTGAGTTTCTGGACGGTGGGCCGGAACCTCAGCATGACCAGTTGCGGTGCCGATGGGCAACCATACCAGATGACCATGGCCAAGGACTCGCCGGATTTTGCGGTCTCGAAGAAGCGAGTATTGCTACCCTTCAAGGGAACCGACCTGATGATTTATCCCCTACTGCCGGGTTTACGCTCTTTGACTGGCGAAAAAATCCAGCGTTATCTTTCGTCTGAACTCAGAGATCGGATCAAAAATACAGACGTAACCGTCAAGGTTATCGATCGAACCGGCCGCAAAGATTTTGTTGTGGTCCCGCGGCAATTTACAGGGCGACTACTCCATGTTCTCAAACCGGCTGAAACCGAATTGGG
>JASFFJ010000225.1:0-10333 GCA_050124355.1 Desulfobacterales bacterium
AAATTTTGATATTATTGCTTATCAATGCAATGCTATTCATCCTGGGAATGTTCATGGACAGCATTCCGGCAATCATGATCGTAACGCCGGTTCTGCTGCCATTGTTTAGGATGCTGGAGATCGATCCGCTGCATGCCGGTGTGTTTATGAGCATCAACCTGATTACAGGTTTGGCGACGCCACCAGTGGGATGTTGTTTGTTTGCGGCATCCATCATCTCCAACGAATCCATGGAAAAGATCAGTCTTACCATATTACCGTTTCTGGCTGCAAACGTGATTGTGGTGATGCTAGTCACCTATGTCCCCTCTGTTTCGATGTTCATTCCGTCACTCTTTCAGTAAGGGTATTATACCAGTCTTTTGGTATGAATAATTTTTGCCATTAATCCGGCAAAAAATTTTGCCAATGGCCATTTGCATGGGTTGTAGTAGATTATAGAACCTTAAAATCAGGAGGAGACCTGTTTTTATCATCCCGCTGCCATAAGGCGAGACGGATGCATCCTTCCATGATGGCGACTATATATGGTTGACCCTGAACTGGTGAAAATCATACTTTCCTTCGTGTTATTGCTCAAAAAAAATGATCCCACTTTTATTCTCTATAAATTTCTGATTTTGGATTTTAGAATTTGGATTTAAAGTCCGCTTTTCTCCGAGCCGGCAGGCAGCTGATCAGGTTCATAAAAAATGATAGAGCAAAGTGATACAACTTGATACATGCTGCCTGGGGTTTTGGAACCCGGAACGTTTAACCATGAACGGCTCAACCTATGTTTATTTATTTGCATGTGATTTCATTATATTGTAGGACAGAGGAGATAATGCTAAAAAAGCAATAGGAATCACGCTAAATGAATCCCGAAATTATTATAATTGGCGGCGGCGTCATCGGCACTGCCTGTGCTTATTTTCTTTCTAAACGAGGCCTGAAAGTCCTGGTTCTGGAGCGTAGTCATTTGGGCGCGGGCGCTTCAGGCACCACAGCTTCCATTGTCAGCATCGGCGGCAGCAGTAGCACGCCAAAACCGCTGCAGCCCCTGAATGTCGAAAGTTATCACCTGATACTGGATGCAGAGCAGGATTTTGAGCGGTCGCTTGAGATCATCCGAGGCGGCACGCTGTATGCGGCCATGAATGAACAGGAAACCCTCGAGCTTCAGGCTTTTGACAAAGAGATTCGTAGGATGGGAATCGATTGCAAACTCATGGACGGTACGGACGCCTGCCGGGAAGAACCGTTGCTAGGTCCCGAGGTTGAAGCGGCTCTCCTTAATCCGGCCAGTTACCATTTAAATCCTTTTCGACTGGTCGACGGGTACCTCAGCACTGCTTTGGATAAGGGCAGCCGGATCGAATATGGCGTTGACGTCCAGAGGGTAGAAGTCAGCAATGATCGCATCGGCCGGGTGGTAACCAATAAAGGTGACTATCATGCCGATTGGGTTGTGGTCGCCGGAGGGGCCTATTCGCCCGAAATTCTATCATCCCTGAGCGTGCAAATCCCCATTGTACCCGCTCGTGGGCAGGTGATTCTCACTGAAGCCTGCCAGCGGATGACGGATCACGTGATCATGTTTTTAAACCATTTGTATATCAGGCAGACGGCCAGCGGTAATTTTTATCTCGGCAGCCACACAGAGTTTGTTGGATTTGAAAACCGTATCACCTTAGATAAAATTACGGCTTTCACAAAAGCGTTTGTCCAGGCGGCGCCCTTGCTCGGTAGGTTGCGTGCCTTACGCTTTTTCGCGGGTTTTCGGCCTATCTGTGAGGACAATCTTCCGGTCATCGGCCCCATGCCTGATTGTTCACACTTAATTGTGGCCGCCGGACATGGACGGGCCGGTGTAAGGTTTAGCGCCGGCACCGGCAAAGCCGTTAGCGAACTTATTGCAGATGGCGAGACTGAACACTCGATTGAGGCGTTTGCGGTGGATCGGTTTGCTGGAAGCTGATAACTAAAAAATAGACAAGAAATCTGTGAATCACATGGGAAATGATCAACGCATTGAAACCGGTGTTCAACGCGGCAAAGAAATAGAAATTTTCATCGATAACCATCCGATTCGTGCTTATGAAGGAGAGACGATTGCCGGGGTGTTGTCGGCAATTGGAATCCGACAGATTCGCCATGCGCCCCAGCTGAAGGACCCTCGGGGGTTGTACTGTTGTATGGGTTCCTGCTACGGGTGTCTGGTGACGGTCAATGGCCGGCAGAATGAGCGGGCATGTGTTACCCCGGTTCAGGCCGGCCAACAGATCAACCTGCAAGTAGGCTTCGGCCGGCCGGACATGACCCCTCTCGATCCGGCCCGCCTGGTACGCCGGGAGATACCCCTGGTCATCATCGGTGGCGGGCCCGGCGGCCTCAGTGCCGCGATCGCCGCTGCAGCCGCCGGTGCCAGGGTCTTGGTCATTGATGAAAATCTGCAGCCCGGCGGACAGATATACCGTCAGCTGCCCGAGACATTTCAAGCCGCCGAACCTGTCAGGCTCGGCGCCGATTATGTCGATGGCCGGTCGCTTCTCAAAGAGGTGCAGAATTTATCAGATACGATTACCATTTGGAGCGACGCCTTGGTATGGTCGGTATTTGAATCGAATCAGTTGGCGATTGCCCGGGGCAATGAGCTGGTGCTGCTGGACGCCAACGCCATCGTTGTGGCGACCGGTGCCTACGAGCGACCGGTACCGGTGCCAGGTTGGACCCTGCCGGGTGTTATGACAGCCGGCGGCGCCCAGGTGCTTTTAAAAAGTCAGCGTATTCGTCCCGGTCAACGGGCTCTTTTGGCCGGTGCCGGGCCGCTTCAATTGGTGGTGGCCAATCAAATGTTGGATGCCGGCATGGAGGTGGTAGCCGTAGCGGAATCCAATACAACGGCAGGGGCTTGGCGTTTTTTGCCCGATTTAATGCGTCAGCCGGGTTTGATGATACAGGGCCTCAAGTACTTATATCGCCTCAAGCGTGCCGGTGTTCAGATATTGCAATCCCATGCACTGCAGGGGATCCGGGGAAATCAGCAAGTGGAACAGGCGTTGCTGGGTAAAGTGGATTCCCGCTGTCGTCCCATTTCCGGGGAGGTGAAACGTTTCGATGTTGATACGGTCTGTATCGGCTATGGCCTTATTCCGACCAATTGGGCAACAAGTATGCTCGGCTGCAGGCATGTTTACGCCCCAATGGTTGGCGGATGGGTACCTCAATTCGACGAAAACATGCAAACCGATCAGCCCGGTGTGTTCGTGGCCGGAGACGGGGCGGGTATCGCCGGGGTGCTGGTCGCAAAAATGGAGGGTACCCTTGCCGGATTGTATGCGGCGGTGCATGCCGGTGTCCTTTCAGAAGACAAAGCCGCCCAGCGCGCCCGTGCAGTGCGGAAAAAACTAGCGAACATGGGAAAATTCCGTCGGGCCATTGATCGCATGTACCGGATATACCTGGATCTTTATGCGAACGTCACGGACGATACCATCATTTGCCGCTGCGAAGGGATCACCGCCCGAGAGATCCGAAAAGCCGTTCGGCAAGGAACGATGAATCTAAACGATATCAAAAAAAGAACCCGCAGCGGGATGGGGTATTGTCAGGGGACCCATTGTCTGCCGACGATTGCCGCCATGCTGGTTCGCGAGTTTGGCGCCCGTCCGGAAGACATCCCCATGATGACCACCCGTCCTCCGGCCCGACCGATCCCCCTTAGTCTGTTGATGGCGGAACCGGAAACAGGAGTTTAGGCCTTTATAGGGTTTTTTCTGGCAACATATTGTTGGAAATGAAGGTTTCAGCAAAAAAAACTCAAATCACAAAACACAAATACCAAATGGTTCGGCAAGCTCACCACCACCCTGAGCCAAATCGAAGGGCAAATCACAATGACCGAAATTCAAAATTCCAAATAACTAGAGTTTGATCTTATTTGAGATTTGGATATTGGAATTTATTTGTAATTTGATGCTTGTTATTTGTGGTTTATTCGGAGGGGTTCGGAGGGGTATGGGTCGATTTTTCTATGTTAAAACTGATAAACTCATAAAAAGCCAATTTTTGCGCTTTACGTCATTCCGGCGAAAGCCTGAATCCAGTATTTTCGATGAGCTCTGGATGCCGGATCAAGTCCGGCATGACGATTCGACGACTTTTCACAAAACCATCAAAACTATAACTGTGATGAATAAACCATAAATTTCGACAATAGGAGCACTAAAGCAATGAAAAAAATATTAGTATTAGGCGGCGTTGGCGCCATGGCCAGTGAAACGACCGTTGATCTGGTGAAAACCAGTGATTTCGCTGAGATCATGGTGGCGGACATCGATATTGCCAAAGCCGAAAGCGTTACCAAAACCATGGGCGATGAGCGACTCCGGGTTGCAAAGATCAATGCCGAAAGTATCGATGACACCGCCAGACTCATGTCCGGTTACGACGTGGTTGCCAACGGTCTGCCCAGGACTTACTGTGCGAATGCCATCAAAGCTGCCATCATTGCGAAAGTGGATATGTTGGATCTTATCAGTCCCCACGAAGAAACGATGGCGATGGATCCCGAAGCCGAAGCCGCGGGGATTACGGTGGTCGGCGGGGTGGGGATTACACCCGGAATCACCAATATCCTGGCAAAGCTTGGCGCCGACCGACTGGACAGGGTGGCGCAAATCGATATCGATTTCGCTGCATTTCGGTCCATCGCTCATTCACCGGGCCTTTTGCATGTCATATTGTGGGAGTTTGATCCGCATACCAAGAATCGTTTCTATTATGATAGCGGAAAGCTGATTGCCAATCCGCCGTTTTCCGGAGCCCGAACCGTGGATTTCCCCGAACCGATCGGCAGGCAAACCACTTATTATGTACCGCACGGAGAATCGCAAACACTTTCGAAAAATATTGCCGGTGTCCAACGCGTCTATATTCGCGGCTGTTTTCCACCGCGTGCCATGGGGCTTGTCAAAACACTTCACGATTACGGAATGTATACTTCGGCACCGGTGCGATTTGAAGGTCGGGAGATCCAACCCTTGGAGTTTATCAGACATTATTTGTTGAATTCCACCGAGGGTGATCAGACCGATGTCTGGGGATATTCCGTACAGGTGGAAGTGACCGGTCGGTTAAGCGGAAACCGGGTCGTTTGCCGATTTGTCACCAGTCATCCACCGATGGAAACTTGGGGCGGGCAGCGGGCGTACGCCAAAAATGTCGGTATCCCTCTGTCTGTCGGCGCGCAGATGCTGGCAGAAGGCAAGGCGATGAAAAAGGGAGTCGATGGTGCTGAAACCATGTTACCGGCGGAAGAATTCATCAACGAACTCAGAAATAGGGATTTTGTGATTAATGAATCTTTAATTTACCTATAATGTGGTATGATGAATTAACCCGATATTGCATCGTTAGGATTTCGAGATCCAGATTTAAAATTAATGGCAGGATATTTAGCACGATCCTAAGGGACCTTCTTTATGAGGGTTTTCTTTTAACCGGATTTTTGCTTTGTGGCGTAAGATGAGGATATATGAGTTCGATTTTTAGTAAAGTGATGGGATTATTTTCAAATGACCTGGCCATCGATCTGGGTACTGCAAATTCCCTGGTGTGGATGAAAGGCGAGGGGATCGTATTGAATGAGCCGTCCGTCGTGGCGATTCGAACGGACCGTGGCGCCAGAAACCGCATATTGGCAGTTGGCCTTGAGGCCAAAAACATGCTTGGAAGGACACCCGGCAATATTGTGGCGATGCGTCCGATGGGAGATGGTGTGATTGCCGACTTTGAAGTTACCGAGGCCATGCTGCGCTATTTTATTCGAAGGGTGCATAACAGACGCAGGTTTGTAAGACCCCGAATGGTGATTGTGGTGCCATCCGGCATCACCCCGGTGGAACGGCGGGCCGTCAGGGAAGCGGCGGAGTCCGTGGGAGCTCGCGAGGTATTTCTGATTGAAGAATGCATGGCGGCTGCGATCGGGGCCAACCTGCCATTCACGGAACCGATCGGCAATATGGTGATTGATATCGGCGGCGGCACCACCGAGGTTGCCCTCATTTCGCTGGCAGGGATTGTTTACAGCCAATCCATCAAGGTGGCCGGAGATAAAATGGATTCCGCGATAATTAAGTATATCCGGCGAAACTATAACCTGCTCATTGGCGAGAGGACCGCTGAGATCATTAAAACTACCATCGGCAATGCCTACCCGGACCCTGATAATTTGGAAACCATCGAAGTCAGAGGCAGGGACCTTATCGCAGGTATCCCCAAGACATTAACCATCGATTCAGAAGAGATCAGGCTGGCGATCATAGAACAAACGGATGCGATTGTGGAGGCGGTGACATCAGTTTTGGAGCATACGCCGGCGGAATTGGCCGCCGATATTACGGACAAGGGGATTGTATTAACCGGCGGCGGCGCTTTGCTAAAAAATATGGACCAACTTCTCATTGAAAAAACCAAGCTTCCCATCCAAATATCCGAGGATCCTCTTTCAACCGTCGCATTTGGCGCCGGCAAGGTTATCGACAGCAATGAAATTCTCAGAAAGGTTATGGTCGATTAGGAACGATGATGATTCTGTTATGACAATCCTTTTCTTTTATGGAACATCCTGATCTAGTTAAAAACCAATTTGGAGCTATTCGTTTCGTAGGCTTGAAGCTGGGAGGCTGGAAAGACGGAAAGCCAGGAGGCTGTGATGTTGTAAGAATAAAATTGATTAAATCCTTTCCGCACTCGGCCGTTTTAATCGAATCCCCGGAATAACAAAAATTTCTTGACATGTCACAATTTACGTATAAAATATACGTAAATTAAGAAGAGGAAAGACTTATGAAGACAGCCACCGTTGGAGAAATTCAAAAAAACTTTAGTCGTATTCTAAAAGAGATCAAAACCGGGGAAGAAATCGCGGTGACGAAAAGAGGTCAACCGGTCGCAAAAATAACCGCTTTAGGTCCTAAAAAAGATATAGATTGGCCAGATTTTTACAATGAGGCCCTTAAATTAACAGGTAAATCTGCGAGTGAGATTGTCATTGAAGGTAGAGAGGATAGATTTTAAGTGGTTTACGTGGATACCAGTGTCATCGTTAAATTGTACATTAAAGAAGAATATTCTCAGGAGTTGTCCAGCTGGTTGAAGGAGAATGATGAAGCCATTCCATTGACGAGTTTTCATGAACTGGAGCTCATCAATGCCATCCATCTGAAGCAATTCAGGACTGAAATTACCCTGGAAAAAACCCGTCTGATCATGAAAAGATTCGAAGAACACGAAAAAAGTGGAATATATTATCGACCTCAATTGGACTGGTCTGATATATTTATCCATGCAATTGATTTGTCAAAAAATCACTCGTCATCCATTGGTTCGAGGGCATTGGACATTCTCCACGTTGCTTCGGCTTTATCAATTAACACCGACCGGTTTCTAACCTTGGATGACAAACAAACCAGGCTGGCCGCGCTCGCCGGGTTGAAAATAGAAAATATTAAGAAATAATTAAATATGTTATAATGAATATTGATGGGTTCGAAAAATTCGGAATTTCGAATTTTGTTCATTGTAACTCGTTGAATTTAAAAGCCCTGAAATTTTAGTTTTGTGCTTTTTGTGCCTTTTTGTGGCCATATCACTATCCAATTTTCATTCCGGACTGCTCGGTTAAGCTTTAATTTCTAAATAAAACCCGCCTTTGTGGAAATAGACCCCGCACCAGTTCTGCTGCGTATGCTTTGTCGCAAGCACCAAACTCTTGGCTGCGGCCATAGATGATGATGGTCCCGTCCGGCTCAAATCGAACCCAGGCACCTCCCAATTGATGAATCTGTGCATCGGCGATGCCATAGTTTCGGATTTCATTTTCGGTATTGCGCAAAATTTCCCGGTGCCAGACATCTCCTGAACGCAGAATGACTGTTTTAGTGATTGCAGCACTGCTGACCGATACCAAAAGGATCTTGCCGTGATAGCCTTCCGGCAGGATTGCGGGTGGAATTAAAATATTTGTTTCCTGTTTTTGATCATTCATTGTTTTCATTTTTCGGAATTGGTATTCAATTGGGTTGCCGGAATTTGATGATCTATTGATCATATTATGATTATATGCACTAATGCAAGATTATCGTTGCGGTTGACAGGGTTTCTTCATCAAAATAAGTAATTGACCCATAAAATAAAATTACCCGCATAGTGAAAACCATGAAAATTTCAAGTACCAAAAATGACGGTTTCGTAAAAAGTCCTCAAATCGTCATGCCGGACTTGATCCGGCATCCAGAACGTGTTGATGTAACTGGATTCCGGCTTTCGCCGGAATGACGGTAATGCGTAAAAATTGGCTTTTTACGAGTTTGTCCAAAATCAAATCTCAAATAAACCCCAATGAACAAAATTCAAATTTCCAAACAAATAATCCGTCGACAGTCGCGCCCAACTGTATCATCACTGTCAGAGCCGGATTTTGAAGAAATGCAATACGACTATAGTGAATGTTTTCGACATTGAATTTGGAAATTTCTGATTTGTTTGTAATTTGGTGCTTGAGAATCGGGATTCTATTGTCGTGTAAAACCTTCTAAGACAACTGGTTTAGATTTTACTTTGACGTCACTTTAGAACAGTGGAATAATGGGTCTTGGAATCATGCAGTGTCGGGTTGATGGTAAAATTTTTGTTGACGAAAAAATAATAAATGAATACTTACCTTTTAAAAACCAGCATTCCAGTATTCCACCATTCCATTATTCCATGGTCGGGGCCAGAACGAAGACCACAAAATATAGATCATATTTCTAGCAGGTTGTATTAATTCTGAGACGTTCAATTCGTAACGAGGGAGTCGATCTTGGTCCAAGCAAATTTCCCATGGTTTCAAAAAGGTGCCCGCAGATTCCAAGCCGCCATGAGCGGGATTCCGGACCGGGTGCCGGTGTGCGCCCAACTGCACGAATTTGCAATGAATGAAACCGGTGCCACTGCCAAAGATTTTTATACAAATGCGCAATCACTGGTCGCGGGCACCTTGGAGACCCAGCAAAAATACGGCATTGACGTCCCGGTTCTCGATTATGACGTTTACAATATAGAGGCTGAAGCCATCGGACAGAAAATGATGTACAGCCAAACCGATATGCCGGACGTGGATCGCACCTGCTCCCTAATTCGCGATCGGAAGGACTTGAAAAAAATTCAAACTCCTGATTTTGACACCCAGGGCCGGTTCGCCCATGTCATCGAGATGAACAAACTCTTTCGTAAACAGATTGGGGGTGAGACGGAGGTTTCATTGCAATTCTGTGCACCCTTCAGCCTGGCAGCCAACATCAGGGGATTCGAACAACTTATCATGGACATGTATACCGATCCTGATTTTGCGCGAGACCTTTTTGGTCGAATTGTCGAAGAGCTTCTAATCCCCTGGATTCTGCGCTTGAAAAAGGAGTTTCCCAATGCCACGGGCATCTGTGGTTCCGATGCTTCGGGCTCACTTCCCATTGTCAATACGGATATTTTAAAAGAATGGATCATCCCTTATATACTGCGTTTGCGGGACGTATGCGGCCCGCAAGTTTACGTGCCCAACTGGGTCGGGGAAAGCCACCTTAAGCACCCGGATGAGATGCTCGATCTCAAACGGCAGGTCTGCCCGGGATTTGTCGAGGGCCAGGATCCGGATGTCGCGAATCTCGGTCCCGAACGGTACAAGCAATATGCCCAAAAGCACAACTTGCCCCTGATTCTTGGAGTCGGTGCCGCTTTTCTGGCTGCAAGCACACCGGCAGAGGTTGGTGCGCGGGTGCATCATTATCTCGAAGTCGGTGGGAAAAGCGGGCGGTTTGCCCTTTTGTTGTGTAATCTGGGCGCCACCACACCTCCCGAGAATGTCAAGGCCGCTGTGGCGACGGTTCGTCAATTTGGCGTTTATAATGGTTGAATATTAGCCACAGACTCACACAGAAAAACACAGACGTATTTATTGCCCCTTGTTGCTTGGCGTTTGTATGATGATTTTGATATGCGGTAGGATTCAGATACATTCGCGGTGTGGTGTGTTATTTATTGTGTTCAAAATGCATTTGTATTCAATTAAGCCTTTGCGCACTGGATCTGAATGAGTCTACCATTAATGAACTTTTTGTTTTGTCTGTGTTTTTCTGTGTGAGTCTGTGGCCATTAACAAAGTTTCTTTATCGATTAGACGGTTGTTTTTTTAACCGTCGGTGGCGATTACATCCAACCTGCTACATAAAGGGTTTAGATGCAAATTCCTTCTAAAACAGAGTGTTTCAGATTAATGTGCGACATGAAGATGATGGATCACATTGTGCTC